>NZ_JBPKJP010000161.1:0-5774 GCF_051217035.1 Lysobacter sp. 1R34A | reverse complement strand
GCAAAGAAAAACGCCGCAACCTGTGGGTTGCGGCGTTTTAGGGTAAAGCCCCTGGCGATGACCTACTCTTGCATGGCTTAGGCCACACTACCATCGGCGCATGTGCGTTTCACTTCCGAGTTCGGGATGGGATCGGGTGGTGCCACACAGCTATTATCACCAGGGAGAGGGTGGAGGGTCGCAGGCTTCGGTGGGTTGAAGTAGCGCGCACGCTCTCGTTGGGATGCTTCAGACGGGGTGGTCTCCGTCATCGGCGAATAAGTTGGAATGTAGCGAGTCAGTGTTGGGTTGGAATATCGACGCGTCGTCGAGTCCAAGGCCACTTGAGGTTATATGGTCAAGCCACACGGATCATTAGTACAGGTTAGCTCAATGCGTTGCCGCACTTACACACCCTGCCTATCAACCACCTAGTCTTGATGGTTCCTTTAGGGGACTTAAAGTCCCGGGAGATCTCATCTTGAGGCGCGCTTCCCGCTTAGATGCTTTCAGCGGTTATCGCTTCCGAACATAGCTACCCGGCAGTGCCACTGGCGTGACAACCGGAACACCAGAGGTTCGTCCACTCCGGTCCTCTCGTACTAGGAGCAGCCCCTCTCAAATCTCCAACGCCCACGACAGATAGGGACCGAACTGTCTCACGACGTTCTGAACCCAGCTCGCGTACCACTTTAAATGGCGAACAGCCATACCCTTGGGACCGACTACAGCCCCAGGATGTGATGAGCCGACATCGAGGTGCCAAACACCGCCGTCGATATGAACTCTTGGGCGGTATCAGCCTGTTATCCCCGGAGTACCTTTTATCCGTTGAGCGATGGCCCTTCCATACAGAACCACCGGATCACTAAGACCTACTTTCGTACCTGCTTGATCCGTCGATCTTGCAGTCAAGCACGCTTATGCCTTTGCACACAGTGCGCGATGTCCGACCGCGCTGAGCGTACCTTCGTGCTCCTCCGTTACACTTTGGGAGGAGACCGCCCCAGTCAAACTACCCACCATACACGGTCCCCGACCCGGATTACGGGCCTAGGTTAGAACGTCAAGCACGACAGGGTGGTATTTCAAGGATGGCTCCACCACAGCTAGCGCCATGGTTTCATAGCCTCCCACCTATCCTACACAGACGAACTCAACGTTCAGTGTAAAGCTATAGTAAAGGTTCACGGGGTCTTTCCGTCTTGCCGCGGGAACGCTGCATCTTCACAGCGATTTCAATTTCACTGAGTCTCGGGTGGAGACAGCGCCGCTGTCGTTACGCCATTCGTGCAGGTCGGAACTTACCCGACAAGGAATTTCGCTACCTTAGGACCGTTATAGTTACGGCCGCCGTTTACTGGGGCTTCGATCAAGAGCTTCGCCTTGCGGCTGACCCCATCAATTAACCTTCCAGCACCGGGCAGGCGTCACACCCTATACGTCCACTTTCGTGTTTGCAGAGTGCTGTGTTTTTGATAAACAGTCGCAGCGGCCTGGTCACTGCGGCCCCTCCCAGCTATTCACCAGAAAGGGCGCACCTTCTCCCGAAGTTACGGTGCTATTTTGCCTAGTTCCTTCACCCGAGTTCTCTCAAGCGCCTGAGAATTCTCATCCTGCCCACCTGTGTCGGTTTACGGTACGGTCTGCGTAAGCTGAAGCTTAGGAGCTTTTCCTGGAAGCGTGATATCAGCAGCCTAGTCCAAAAGGACCGGTCCTTAGTCTCAACGTTGCCCCCCCGGATTTGCCTAAGGGGACCGCCTCAACTCTCTCACCAGGACAACCAACGCCTGGCCTGCTTAACCTTCTCCGTCCCTCCATCGCACTTACGCGAGGTGCAGGAATATTAACCTGCTTCCCATCGACTACGCATTTCTGCCTCGCCTTAGGGGCCGACTCACCCTGCGTCGATTAACGTTGCGCAAGGAAACCTTGGGCTTTCGGCGTGCGGGCTTTTCACCCGCATTATCGTTACTCATGTCAGCATTCGCACTTCCGATACCTCCAGCGGACTTCTCAATCCACCTTCAACGGCTTACGGAACGCTCCTCTACCGCGCATCACGAAGTGATGCACCCCAAGCTTCGGTTTATCGCTTAGCCCCGTTAAATCTTCCGCGCAGACCGACTCGACCAGTGAGCTATTACGCTTTCTTTAAAGGGTGGCTGCTTCTAAGCCAACCTCCTGGCTGTCTGTGCCTTTCCACATCGTTCACCACTTAGCGATAAATTTGGGACCTTAGCTGTGGGTCTGGGTTGTTTCCCTTTTCACGACGGACGTTAGCACCCGCCGTGTGTCTCCCGGATAGTACGTACTGGTATTCGGAGTTTGCCATGGTTTGGTAAGTCGCAATGACCCCCTAGCCATAACAGTGCTCTACCCCCAGTAGTATTCGTCCGAGGCGCTACCTAAATAGCTTTCGAGGAGAACCAGCTATCTCCGGGTTCGATTAGCTTTTCACTCCTAATCACACCTCATCCCCTACCTTTGCAACGGGAGTGGGTTCGGGCCTCCAGTTGATGTTACTCAACCTTCACCCTGGGCATGACTAGATCACCCGGTTTCGGGTCTACTGCCCGCGACTATGCGCCCTTATCAGACTCGGTTTCCCTTCGCCTCCCCTATACGGTTAAGCTTGCCACGAACAGTAAGTCGCTGACCCATTATACAAAAGGTACGCAGTCACTCCTTGCGGAGCTCCTACTGCTTGTACGCACACGGTTTCAGGGTCTATTTCACTCCCTTCACCAGGGTTCTTTTCGCCTTTCCCTCACGGTACTGGTTCACTATCGGTCGGTCAGGAGTATTTAGCCTTGGAGGATGGTCCCCCCATGTTCAGACAGGGTTTCTCGTGCCCCGCCCTACTCGATTTCATCGCATCAGCCCCTTCGCATACAGGGCTGTCACCTTCTATGGCCGAGCTTTCCAACTCGTTTTGCTGAAGCTGATGCAACTTAAGGGCTAGTCCCCGTTCGCTCGTCACTACTTAGGGAATCTCGGTTGATTTCTTTTCCTCCGGGTACTTAGATATTTCAGTTCTCCGGGTTCGCTTCCAGCAGCTATGTATTCACTGCAGGATACCTATTGCTAGGTGGGTTTCCCCATTCGGACATCGCGGGATCAATGCTTATTGCCAGCTCCCCCGCGCTTTTCGCAGGCTGTCACGTCCTTCATCGCCTCTGACCGCCAAGGCATCCACCGTGTGCGCTTATTCGCTTGACCATATAACCCCAAGTCGCCTCAGGATTATCGATTCACGAACAAATCAACAACTTCAAATGTTTAGGGCCTCTTGGGCCCCGCCTTAGCCTCACGACACGTCTGGACATTCCGTCTCAAAACGCTCGCTACATTCCAGTTTTTCAAAGAACACTTCAAAGGCTTCAGCGCCTTCGAAGTTTCAAATCTTTATGTGTGCGCAGTTCAGAGTTTTGTCTCGCTCCAGCTTTCGCCAGGGTGGTGGGTCTGGGAGGACTCGAACCACCGGCCTCACCCTTATCAGGGGTGCGCTCTAACCACCTGAGCTACAGACCCAATTCGTCCATCAAGGACTACTTACTGGCTAGGTGGTGGAGCTTGTCGGGATCGAACCGACGACCCCCTGCTTGCAAAGCAGGTGCTCTCCCAGCTGAGCTAAAGCCCCATCGAAACGGGACGACTCCTCGATCACCCCAAGGCGATCGGGAACTCTGAAATGCAGGTCACTTGTGCGGACGTCTGGACAGGCAATTAACTGTCTTTTTGTCTCTAAAGGAGGTGATCCAGCCGCACCTTCCGATACGGCTACCTTGTTACGACTTCACCCCAGTCATCGGCCACACCGTGGCAAGCGCCCTCCCGAAGGTTAAGCTACCTGCTTCTGGTGCAACAAACTCCCATGGTGTGACGGGCGGTGTGTACAAGGCCCGGGAACGTATTCACCGCAGCAATGCTGATCTGCGATTACTAGCGATTCCGACTTCACGGAGTCGAGTTGCAGACTCCGATCCGGACTGAGATAGGGTTTCTGGGATTGGCTTGCCCTCGCGGGTTTGCAGCCCTCTGTCCCTACCATTGTAGTACGTGTGTAGCCCTGGTCGTAAGGGCCATGATGACTTGACGTCATCCCCACCTTCCTCCGGTTTGTCACCGGCGGTCTCCTTAGAGTTCCCACCATTACGTGCTGGCAACTAAGGACAAGGGTTGCGCTCGTTGCGGGACTTAACCCAACATCTCACGACACGAGCTGACGACAGCCATGCAGCACCTGTCTCACGGTTCCCGAAGGCACCAATCCATCTCTGGAAAGTTCCGTGGATGTCAAGACCAGGTAAGGTTCTTCGCGTTGCATCGAATTAAACCACATACTCCACCGCTTGTGCGGGCCCCCGTCAATTCCTTTGAGTTTCAGTCTTGCGACCGTACTTCCCAGGCGGCGAACTTAACGCGTTAGCTTCGATACTGAGAGCCAAGTTGCTCCCAACATCCAGTTCGCATCGTTTAGGGCGTGGACTACCAGGGTATCTAATCCTGTTTGCTCCCCACGCTTTCGTGCCTCAGTGTCAGTGCTGGTCCAGGTAGTCGCCTTCGCCACAGATGTTCCTCCCGATATCTACGCATTTCACTGCTACACCGGGAATTCCACTACCCTCTACCGCACTCTAGTAAGCCAGTTTCCAATGCCATTCCCAGGTTGAGCCCAGGGCTTTCACATCAGACTTAACAAACCACCTACGCACGCTTTACGCCCAGTAATTCCGAGTAACGCTTGCACCCTTCGTATTACCGCGGCTGCTGGCACGAAGTTAGCCGGTGCTTATTCTTCCGGTACCGTCATGACCTCGGGGTATTAACCCGAAGCTTTTCTTTCCGGACAAAAGTGCTTTACAACCCGAAGGCCTTCTTCACACACGCGGCATGGCTGGATCAGGCTTGCGCCCATTGTCCAATATTCCCCACTGCTGCCTCCCGTAGGAGTCTGGACCGTGTCTCAGTTCCAGTGTGGCTGATCATCCTCTCAGACCAGCTACGGATCGTCGCCTTGGTGGGCCTTTACCCCGCCAACTAGCTAATCCGACGTCGGCTCATCTATCTGCGCGAAGCCCGAAGGTCCTCCGCTTTCACCCGTAGGTCGTATGCGGTATTAGCGTAAGTTTCCCTACGTTATCCCCCACAAATAGGCAGATTCCGACGTTTTCCTCACCCGTCCGCCACTCGCCACCCAAGGAGCAAGCTCCTCTGTGCTGCCGTTCGACTTGCATGTGTTAGGCCTGCCGCCAGCGTTCACTCTGAGCCAGGATCAAACTCTTCACTTAAATGTTTCGACTCCAGCCTTGCGGCCTTCATCAATGCTTTGAGTGCAGACTTCGCCCCAGGCCCTCATTACTCAATTACTCGCATTTGCATGCTTTCTTCAATCATTTGGACTCTGTTACGAACGTCTGCAAGATGGACAATCATCCACCCGCCAGACGCCCGCACAAGTCACCTGCGCACACTGTCAAAGATCTTCGAAACCGGCCTCAGCGCCTTGTTTCGTGCTCGCCACCGAAGTGGCCGAGCGAGCCGCACACTATACAGCAGTTTTCGTGAACGTCAACACCTGTCCGCGAACTTCTTGCTGCTTCCCGACTCGCCTTCCGCTTCGTTTTTCCGAAGCCTCCGTCTCACCGGGCCGCGCATCTTACAGCATGTTTCCGACTCGTCAACACTCATCGAAACCGCCGTTTTCCGCGCCCCGACAACCTTACAAACCGGTTGGCGGGCCGCGCATCTTACAGCAATGTTTCAGACCGTCAACACCTGTCCAAACCGCC
>NZ_JBPKJP010000160.1:0-5913 GCF_051217035.1 Lysobacter sp. 1R34A | reverse complement strand
CGGCTGGCCGGGCGCGGCGCAGCTTCGCGGTGCGCGTCCTCGCGCGCCGGCGCCTCGGCGGTCTGGCCGTTCTTGGCCGGGTAACGGTCCGGGGTGATCGCACCGCGGTCGATGTCGTGGATGTAGCGCTTGAACTGCTCGGCCTCGACCTCGACGTGCGCATGCACCGAACCCGGCGTCCCGGTGTCGGACATCGCGCCGAGCGGCTGTCCGTACTGCACGTGCGCGCCTTCCTTGAGCTTGAACGAGTCGCGGTCCATGTGCAGCACCTGGCCCAACAGCTTGGCGCCGGGCTGATCGTGCGGACGGTCGTAGATGCGCAGCGCCGCGGAAGGGTCGTTCGGCAGGTAATGCACATAGCCTTCGACCGGCGAGGGAATCTGCACCCGGCCCGGGCTGTCCTGGCTGAGGATGAAATCCTTCTTGACCAGGGTGCGGCCGTCGTTGGTGCGGCGGATTTCCTCGAACTCGCCGTCGACCCGCGCATGGTCGCGGCCGCGCTCGAAGTCGGCATCGCGGCCGGTCCGCAGACCGCGCGCGTTGCGGCTGGGGTGATGGATGTCGAGGTCGTCGTAGCTGTGCACGTGCTCGACGCGGCTGCCCACGCTTTCCGTGATGCGATAGCGGCTCATGAGAGTCCTTCCATTGAGTGGTTGAAGATCGTGGCTGGGTGCGATCGGTGGGCGATCAGGGCGCGGACGGTTCCGGGTCCTCGGCGAGGAACCAGCAGCCGTCGCGCTTGACGAAACGATAGGAATTGCCTTCCGACATGCCGTACCGGTAGCGGACGAAATAGGCCTCGGCCGCTTCGGCCTTGACCTCGACCGCGACCGGCTTGGGATCGACCGCGCCGGCGCTGTCGACGACATGGAAACCGTCGTCGCGATACGCGAGGTTGAAACCGGTGTAGTCCTTGGCCGGCACTTGCTCGGTGCGCTGCTGGGTGTCCTCGCCGACGTCGACCAAGTCGACGACCTTGATCGTCGGCAAGGTGTAGCGGCTCCTGGTCTGCGCATCGCCTGCAAAGGCCTTGAGGAAATCGTCGAAGCCCTGCGCCGGGCACGCGGCCGCAGCCGGTGCGGGCGCCGGTGCGGTCACGGTCGCGCCGACCGCCGGAGCGGCGGCCACAGCATTCGGGCTGGCGCCCTCGAGTTCCTTGAACGGCGAGTCCGACTGCGCGGCGTCCTGACCGTTCGCGCCGCAGGCGCCGAGCGCCAGGGCCAGGGGGATTACCAGAAACCGGGGGAGATTCATGCCTGTCTTCCTTGTGCGTGGCGTTCGTTGCGGGGCGGTGTTTGCGTGCGGATGGCCATGAAACGAGAGGGCGCGGCCGATGCGGGGCGCGGATCGGCCGTGCCCGCGTCAGATCGTGTGCATCCGCGGCGGCTGTTGCTGTTGACGCGGTTCCTGGCCCTGCTGCTGCGCGGTGAGCGCCTGCTGCGGCAGGTCCTGCTGCAGCCGCTGGCTCGACTGCTCGATCGGCTGGTTCATCGCGATGTCCTTGTTGGCGAACACGCGGTGATGAGCCGGGTCGTTGAGCCCGCCCTGGACCGCGAACAGGCCGTTGCCGTTGGTGCTCATGACGACGTGGTCGATCTTGTTCAGGCCGCTGACCTTGGCCTCGTAGGTCAGGGTCGCCGCGGCGCGTTCGAGATCCTCGCGACCGCGGAAGCCGGCCTGCGGGCCCAGCTTTTCCAGCCCGCCGAGCGCCTGCTGGTACATCGCGTAATGCGGGCTGTTTGAGTTCGACAGCAGGTTCGACGGCTCGCTTTTCTTGAGCGACTCGAGGGTGCGCTTGCCGGCGATGCCGTCGTCCTTCAGGCCCTGGTCGCGCTGGAAAGCCAGCAAGGCCTCGCGGGTGCGGTCGCCGAAATCGCCATCGGCGTTCAACGGCCGTCCCTGCGCGTCGCGATAACCGAGCTTGTTGAGCTGGTCCTGCATCGCGCGGATGTCGGCGCCCCGTTCGCCCTGGCGCAGCACGCCGTCGTCGGCGGCGGGACGCTCGGCCGCGGCCTGGCCGCCGCGCGCACCGACCGTCTGGCGCTGGTTCCAGAAGGTTTCCGGGTTGAGGTTGCGGCCCTCGCTGTCCTTCATCTGGTAATGCACGTGCTGGGCGTACTGCTCGGCGCCGCGCGGGCCGCGGCCGCCCATCGTGCCGATCTCGGTGCCCGGTTCGACGCGCTGCCCGACCACCACCGACTGGCTTTGCGTGTGCAGCAACTGGTGACTGTTGCCTTCGGCGTCGCGGATGCTGATGGTGCCGTAGCGTCCACCGACGAATTCGACGGTGCCGGCCACCGGCGAATGAATCGTCGGATGGGTCAGGTTGACGCCGGCCTGGCCGCCGACATAGTTGAAATCGGAGCCGCCGTGGGCGCCGTTGTCGCGGTGTTCGCCGTAATGGCCGGTGATGTGCGCCGAGCGTCCGTGTTGCGGCGGCAGGATCACGTTCATGGTGTCCTGGTACGACATGTCAGCGTCTCCTCAAGGGCTTGGCTTGCATCGCGCGGCTCACAGGGAGTCGTCGCGCATGCGGTACAAGGTCCAGCATTCGCCCTTTCTGAAGAAGAACGACATCTGGTAGTCGGTGTCCGGCTTGGCCAGCATCACTTCCTTGTCGCCGTTCAATTCGGTCTGGCTGAGCACGAGTCCGTCGCGCTGTTGTTGCTGCGCGCCCGGCATCACCGGGAAGCGCAAGGCGGTGCCGTCGAGCATCGTCGTGACCGGCCTGGGTTCCGGATCGGCGTTGGCATCGACCGTTTCGCTTCGCAGCGGGCTGGCGGTGAACGCCCTCTGGACCGCGATGTCGTCCATGAACGCCGCCAGGAAGGCGTCGAATTGCTGCGACGGACAGGCCACTCCGGCCTTGCCGGCGGCCGCCGCCGCGGTCCTGGCCGGCGCCCCGGCTTTGTCCGCCGGTGCGCTCGCGCCCGGGCTTCTGGACGCGACCTCGCATCCGCCCAGCCATACCAGCATCGTCAATATCGCTAATTTCTTGCAGTTCATCTTGCTTCCCCAAACGCTACGGACTGTCGCAGCGGGCCGACCATCGGCCCCCGTCGAGCGGCGCCTGCGCCGCTGCCACCCTCCGTGGCCCTGCTGATGCTCCTGACCCATGCCGGTGCCTTGCGGCCGCTTCCGTGCGGACCGAAAGCAAGACGCCGAACCTGCCGCCTACGATTTCAGATCGGGTTTCAGCCCCACCTGGAAGGTGCTGCGCCGATCGCTGTCGTCGAGACGGTAGTACTGGCCGGAAACGATCAGGCCGCCATTGCTCCAGCGCAATCCCTGCGCCCCCTCTTCGACCCAGGCCGAGACGGGATCCTTGACGCCGGGCACAGGCACGTCGGCTTGGCCCTGCACCGTACCGTCGCCGAGCGCGAGCCTGACCACCCGCAACAACGTCTGCGACGAACGTTGTTGCGGCTGGGTGTCGGACTGCAGCAACACGTACACCGAGTCGGCTTCGCGCACGCAATGGGTCGCGCGGCTCTGGTAGGTCTGCGCGGGCAGCTCCAGGGTGCGCGTCCACAAGGCCTTGCCGGAGGTCTCGGCGACGTAGGCCACGGGACGCTGGTTCATGCCGTCGTCGTCGACCGCCGCACCGACCACGCATTGCTTGTTGTCGCCGATCGACTCCGACGCGTACGAGGAAAACCCCGGGGGAATATCGGTGCTCTTCGCCCGCGCGTCGTTGGGAACGCCGTCGTTCGCCGCCGAGGCCAGCGGCTGCGGCGTCGACACCGACGCGTTCGCGGCCGGATCGGCATTGCACGCGGCCAGCGCGAGAGTCAGGGCGGATACGGCGAGCGCTGCGGTGTACGGGTTCGTCGTCATGAGCGGTCCAACCAGTCCAGTGATTCGAAGCCGCGGGCGACGAACGCCGCCCGGGGCGCACTACACGAGCCGGCCTGGCGCGTCCGCCGTATCGGCGGCGGACGCACCAGACCACACAACGCCCTTGGCTTCCGCGTCCTGCGGGAGCCGAGGGCCGCTCGGTCAAGCCATCATCGGCTTGGGTTGCTGCTGACGCGCTTCCTGCGTCTGCGGTGCCTGCTGCAGCACGTCCTGTTGCAGCTGCTGGCTCGACTGCTCGACCGTCTGCTGGCGCGCCTGGCGGCCGTCGACGTGCACGCGATGGTTGCCCGGGTCGTTGAGTTCGCCCTGCACCGCGAACAGGCCGGTGCCGTTCGCGCTCGGCACGACGTGGTCGATCTTGTTGAGGCCGCTGACCCGCGCTTCATAGGTCAGGCTGGCTGCGGCACGCTCCATGTCCTCGCGATTGCGGAAGCCGGCCTGCGGGCCCAGGCGTTCCACGCCTTCGAGGGCCTGGCGATACATCGCGTTGTCGCGGTTGGCCGGGTCCGACAGCAACGGCGCACGCGCCGGGTCGGCCTGCTGCGGGGTCGGCTGGGTAGCGTCGCGGTTGCCCTGCTGCTGGTTCGGCTGCGCGTTGCGCAGGGCTTCCAGGGTCTTGCTGCCGGCGATGCCGTCGTCCTTGAGGCCGTGCTCGCGCTGGAACGCCTGCAGCGCTTCCTTGGTGTGGGCGCCGAAATGGCCGTCGGGATTGATCTCGTTGCCCTGCGCGTCGCGGATGCCGAGGCGCTTGAGTTGCTCCTGCATCTGCTGCACCGCCGGGCCGCGCTCGTTGAGCTTGAGCACCCCGTCGGACATCGCATCGCGCTGGCCCGGCGAGGCCGGCAGCGCCACTTCGCCGCGCGCCAGGCGCTCCATCACTTCCGGCGTCAACGCACGCTCCCACTGGCCCACCGCTTCCCGGCGTTCCTTGAGGTGGTTGTAGCCGCCGTTGATGTCGTGGGTGGCTTCGCGAACATTGGTCTGGTGACCGTTCGGCACCACCCGGCCCTGCCAGTAGTGCACGGCGATCTTGGCCGCGTTCTCGCGATCGGCGGCCAGATCGGGGTTGCCCACCACGTCGATGCCGATCTCGCGGGCGACGCGCTCGTAGTTGTCGCGGCCGGTCAGCTGGACGTAGCCGCGGCCGTGGAAGCGCGCGCCGTCGCCCGGCTCGGTGTTGCCGAGGTTCTCGCGGCCCCAGGCGCCGCCGTAGATCGCATTGGCGATCGCATCGCGGCCGCCGCGCACGATCGCGTCGGCCTCGGCCTTGGTGTCCATGCCGTTGCGCCCCGGGAACACTTCCAGCAGGCGCTCGCTGCTATAGCCCAGCCCTTCGTGCATGCTTTTGAAGTTGCCGGACTCGACCTGCATCTGGCCCATGAACCCGGCCAGTTCCTTCGGATCGCGGATGCCTGCTTCATAGGCGCGGAGCAGCAGAAAATCACGATTGCTTGGGGTCGACATAATTCCTCCTTGATGGATCTTCGATAGCGGCCGCACTCGGTCCGGCCGATGAATTAATTCCTGGGCGGCAGGCCGCGCTTGTCGAGCTGCGCGTCGCGGTCCCAGCTACGGGTGAACTTGAACAGGACGTTGTCTTCGTTGCGGACCACGCTGTCCTTTTCGCAAGTCAGCGCGGTCTCGGGCTTCTCGGCGCCGTCGGCAACCACCATGACGCCCTGCTCTTCCAGGCCCATTTCGCCGGACACCGAATAGAAGATGCGCTTGCGGCCGCCGTCCTCGAACGAATAGGCATAACCGCCGGTGTTGCCGGCGAAACCGAGTTGCGTGCGCTTGAAGCGACGCGCCGGAGCGGACTTGTCCGCCGGGAACAGGTAATCGTTATGGCCTGCGGTCCCCTGGGCGAAATAGACGTAGCCCGACTGGTCGGTCACGCCTTTCGATGCGCACAGCGAGGCGAGCTTCTTCTCGGCGCCGGCGAGACGACGCGTACCCGCGGATGGCGCCCGTCGATCTCGAGCGCACAGCCCAGTTGCGCGGCGAGTTCGGTGTTCGGCACCAGGCCGTAGCCGACCGCGACTTGGTCGCAGGCGA
>NZ_JBPKJP010000159.1:0-6051 GCF_051217035.1 Lysobacter sp. 1R34A | reverse complement strand
GGTCGCCCAGGCGCGGGGTCGGCGCGCCGACGCGGCCGCCGAGCGAGCTGCGGTTTTGATAAACCGGCACGCCGTAGCCCAGATCGACGATCGGCATCATCCGCGGATTGCCGTCGCCGTTGCTGCTGGTGTAGCGGCTGCCGTCGGGGCGGACGCATTCGTACATCGGCTGCGGCGTATGCACGATCAAGCGCTGCGGCCGGCGTTCGGAGGCGACCGGCGCCGGCGTGGCGACCGCGGTTTCGAGCGGGCGCGGCGGCGGGTCGACCGGACGCACCATGCTCATGGTTTGCTGACGCTGGCCGCCGCTGCACGGCGTGTCGCGCAGGCTGATATGGCCGCGCGCGTCGGTGCAGCGGTAGATCAGCACCTCGGCGGCGTGGGCCGGAGTGAGCAACGCCGCGCCGCTCAGCCAGGCGGCGAGCAAGGCCGGTACGAGGCGAAGGCGGCGGCGGGCAAGGGACATGCGCGCATCTTGCGCTTCCGCTGCGTTAGGGGAAAGTCGAAAGGAGGAAGTCGCGCCGCGGTCCGATCGGCGGGGTCGGGCGGCGCCGGGGGCGCTGCGTTCAGCATCGCGGCGGCATTCGCGCGGCACCGATCCGCGGCATTCAGGCGCGCAGGATTTCGCCGCTGAGCGCCTCGCGGATCGGGGTCGGCGCGGCCAGGCCGCCGGTCTCGCCCTCGCAGACGCCGTCGCCGAGGGCGAGCAGGGCCGGGTCGAGTTCGCCGCGGCGGAACGCCGGCGGCTGGCCAGCGAGGTTGGCGCTGGTCGAGACCAGGGCATGGCCGAAGGCCTCGCACAGCGCGCGCGCTTGCGGATGCGCGGTCACCCGTACCGCGACGCTGCGGTGGGCGCCGCTGATCCACCCCGGCACCGCCGCGGTCGCCGGTACCGCCCAGGTATGCGGGCCCGGCCAGCTGGCCAGCACGGCCTCGCGGCGCGGCGCCGGCAGCGCGTTCCAGTCCACCCAGGCATCGAGCTGGGCGACCGAGGCGGCGATCAGGATCACCCCTTTGTCGACCGGTCGCCGCTTGATCGCGAGCAGCCGGTGCACTGCGTGTTCGTCGCGCGGATCGCAGCCCAGGCCCCAAACCGCTTCGGTCGGGTAGACGACGACGCCGGCGCGGTCGAGCGCGGCGGCGGCTTCGGCGATGGAGAGGGCTGGGGCGGACATGACGGCTCCGGACGGTGGCAGCGGCGAGTGTCGCATGCGTGCGCGGCGCCGCTCCAGGCGGACCGCGGCAAGCAGGGCCGCTCCAGCCGGAGCGGCCCCGCGCGGTCGAGCTCGGTCAGTGACCGTCGTGAGCGTGTTCGTCGGCGTAGGGCTGGGCCGACTCGGGCAGGCGCACGTCGAAGGCGTAGGAGCGGTTGCCGCTCAGCCAGACATGGTTGCCGGCGCTGCCGGACTTGGCCTGGATCAGGTCGGTGCCGCGCTTCTCGCCGATGCGGGCGAAACGCGAACGCGCGTTGACCTGGTCGCCGACCCGGCGCGGCCAGTCGATCACCGAGGTCTCGCCGGCGCGCAGCACGGTTTCGACCTTTTCCGCGTCCGATCCGTCGGCGTTGAACACCCGCAGGGTGACCGTGGTGCCGACCGGATAGTCGTTGGCGACGTTGAGGTGGCCGGCGTCGCGCCAGACCGAGTTGCGCTCGGCCAGCGTGTTGCTGAAGTTGACGTCCATGCAGGTGTAGAAGGCTTCGGTCGAGTCCGAGCGCTGCCAGGTGTTGTAGATCACGTGGCGGCCGGTGCGGTTCGGCAAGGTGCAGGTGATGTGGTAGTTGTTGCCGCTCGACAGCGGCACCTTCGCGCTCTTGCAGAATTGCTGCATGCTGCTCCACTGCAAGGCGGTGCTCGGGTTCCAGCCCTGCGGCGTCACGTAGAACGTCCATTCCTTGGTCGCGTGCGGCGCGGTCGCATAGAAGGTGAAGGTGTGGCTGCCGCCCGAGCGCAGGGTGGTCGCCTGCCAGTCGCTGCGCAGCACGTCGAGGCCGCGGAAAGTCGGGTTGCCGCCGCTGCACAGCTTGCCGTCCGGCACCACCGCCTGGTGGTTGCTGTTGGCGTTGGCCTGGTTGATGCCGTTCCAGTCGTAGAACAACTGCGGTCCGGCGACCGCCCACGCGGCGCGGCAGGCGGGATCGGCCGGGTTCTCTTTATTGCCGAGATAGCACTTGTAGATCCGGCTTTGCGGATTGACGAAGGTGCCGTGCGCCCAGACGGCGGACACGGGCGACAGCGCCGCGCACAGGGCGGCGCCGGAGACGAGCAGAGCGGTGCGGAAAGTACGGGACATGACGACTCCTGTCGTTGGGATAGGTGAATGCACCCCCCCAACAACATCGGTCGCAGATCGATTCGCGCGATTGCTATCGCGTCTTGAATGCGCACGATCCTAGGCGTCGCTCCGGCGCGAATCTGTGCGTGCGGTCGCCGTGCGAGCAGACGCCGGCGCATGGAGCGGCGCCGGGAAGCCCGGAAGCGGGCTTCCCGTCACGCCGTGCGCTCGCTTCAGGCGAGCGCTTTCTTGACCACTTTCTTGACCGCCTTCTTGCTTGCGGGCTTGCTCGCCGCGGCGGCGGCAGGCGCGACCGCGGCGGCGGCCTTGCTCGCGACTTTCTTGACCGCCTTTTTCGCCGCCTTCTTCGCCGCCGCCTTCTTGGCCGCGGCCTTCTTCACCGCTTTCTTGGCCGGCGCCTTCTCGGCGGCGGTTTTCTTGACCGCGGCGGTCTTCTTGGCGGCTTTCTTGGCCGGTTCCTTCTTCGCCGCGCCCTTCTTGCCGAAGCGGCCGCGCATCGGCTTGCCGGTTTCTTCCATCAGCTTGACCACTTCCTCCAGGGTCAGCGAGGCCGGCTCGCGATCCTTGGGAATGCGGCCGTTGAGCTTGCCGTCGCTGATGTAGGGGCCGAAGCGGCCATTGAGGACCTGGATGTCGCTGCCCTCGAACTCCTTGATGATGCGGTTGCGGGCGATCTCTTCCTTCTCTTCGATCAGGAACACCGCGCGCGCCAGGTCGATCGTGTACGGATCGTCTTCCTTCTTCAGCGAGGCGTACACGCTGCCGCGTTTGGCGAAGGGGCCGAAGCGGCCGACGCCGACGCTGACTTCCTCGTCCTTGTCCAGGCCGAGCTTGCGCGGCAGCTTGAACAGTTCGAGCGAATCCTCGAGCGAGATGGTGTGCATGCTCTGGCCGGGGCGCAACGAGGCGAAGGTCGGCTTGTCCTCGTCCTCGGCGGTGCCGATCTGCGCATACGGCCCGTAGCGGCCCAGGCGCACGCTGACCGGCTTGCCGCTCTTGGGGTCGATGCCGAGTTCGCGCGCGCCGGTGGCTTCGCTGCGATCGACCGATTCCTTCTTGTCCTCGACCAGTTGCTTGAACGGCCCCCAGAACCGCTCCATCAGCGGCACCCACTCTTCCTCGCCGCGCGACACCGCATCGAGCTCGTCTTCGAGCTTGGCGGTGAAGTCGTAGTCGACGTACTGGGTGAAGTGGCCGGACAGGAACTTCGACACCGCGCGGCCGACGTCGCTGGGACGGAAGCGGCGGCTGTCGAGCTCGACGTACTTGCGGAACAGCAGGGTCTGGATGATCGAAGCGTAGGTCGAGGGACGGCCGATGCCGTATTCCTCGAGCGTCTTCACCAGCGAGGCTTCCGAAAAGCGCGGCGGCGGCTCGGTGAAATGCTGGTCGGCGTGGATGCGGTCGAGCGGCACGCGGTCGCCGGTCTTCATCAGCGGCAGCTTGCGGCCTTCGTCCTCGTCCTCGGCGGCCTTGGCGTCCTTGCCCTCCTCGTACACGGCGAGGAAGCCCGGGTCGATCACGGTGGTGCCGGAGGCGCGGAAGCTGTGCTCGGAGCCGGCGGCGAGGTCGACGCTGACCGTGTTGAGCGTGGCCGGCACCATCTGCGAGGCGACCGCGCGCTTCCAGATCAGCTCGTACAGGCGGCGGCCGTCGTCGTCGAGGAAGCGCGAGACCTGCGCGGGCGTGCGCAGCGCCGAGGTCGGGCGGATCGCTTCGTGCGCTTCCTGCGCGTTCTTGGATTTGGTCTGGTAGGTGTTCGGCTTGTCCGGCAGGGCCTTGGTGCCGAAGTCGCGGGCGATCACGTCGCGGATCTCGGCGACGGCTTCCTGCGACAGGCTGACCGAGTCGGTACGCATATAGCTGATCAGGCCGACCGTGCCCTCGTCGCCGAGCGCCATGCCCTCGTACAGCTTCTGCGCCACGCGCATGGTGCGCGAGGTGGTGAAGCCGAGCTTGCGCGAGGCTTCCTGCTGCAGGGTCGAGGTGGTGAACGGCGCGGCCGGGCGGCGCTTGCGTTCCTTGCTGACGACGTCGGTGACGTGCAGCGCGCCGTTGGCGGCGGCGACCAGGCGCTTGCGCGCGGCCTCGGCGGTGTCGCCCTCGGTGATGGTGAACTGCTCGAACTTCTTGCCGTCGAGCTTGGTCAGCTTGGCGGTGAAGGCCTGGGTCGGGTGCGCGCACTCGGCCTCGATGCTCCAGTACTCGCGGGCGACGAAGGCTTCGATCTCTTCCTCGCGCTCGACGATCATGCGCAGCGCCGGCGACTGCACGCGGCCGGCGGACAGGCCGCGCTGGACTTTGCGCCACAGCACCGGCGAGAGGTTGAAGCCCACCAGGTAGTCGAGCGCGCGGCGCGCTTGCTGCGCATCGACCAGGTCGCTGGCGATGGCGCGCGGGTGGCTCATCGCCTCCTTGATCGCGCGCGGGGTGATTTCGGTGAACACCACGCGCTGCAGCGGCTTGCCTTCGAGCAGGCCGCGCTCGCGCAGGATCTCGCCGATGTGCCAGCTGATCGCCTCGCCTTCGCGGTCCGGGTCGGTCGCCAGGAACAGGTTGTCGGCGCTCTTGGCGGCCTTGGCGATCGCGTCTACGTGTTTCTCGTTCTTCTCGATGACGGCGTAGTCCATCGCGAAGTGGTTGTCGGGGTCGACCGCGCCCTCCTTGGGCACCAGGTCGCGGACATGGCCGTAGGAGGCCAGGACGGTGAAGTCCTTGCCGAGGTACTTGTTGATCGTCTTGGCCTTGGCGGGCGACTCGACGATGAGGAGGTTCTTGGCCATGGGTACTCCGCAGGCCCGGTGCGGGCGCTGCACGGCAACGATGCCTCGTGAGGGGCAAGGGTTAAGAAGGCGACGCCCGCAGCGTTCGGCCGCGGGCGTTCAGGTTTCCTTTTTCTAGTGGAATCATGAGCCGGCCGCAGCTGTCAAGCGCGGCCTGCCGGAAACGCCAATAAATTGGCACTGAAACACTTGAAGAGGGCGTGATGGCTTGTAGCCTGTTCAGCTTACAGAGCGTTGCGGCTCAGTTCCCGAACATCGGTAGCAAGGCCATCGCGAGCACGACGCCGACATAGAGTAGCCACAGCAGGCCGCCCAGTACGAGCACCACGATCGCGACCGGACCCAGATCGCGGCGCTGCAGCTCAGGGCGCGCGGTGTAGGCCCAGCGGTCGACCACCTGGGTCTTGGCCAGGATGTCGTGCAGGCCGCGCTTGCGGTCGGTGAAGGCGATCATCAGGAAGCCGACGCACAGGCTCAGGTAGGACAGCAAGCTCGAGGCCCAGCGGCCCAGCGCGCGCATCCGGGTCAGGCGGCGGCCGTCGGCGTCGACGACCTTGATCCCGACCGCGAGTTTGCCGAGCGTGGCCTGCATCGAGGAGGACTCGAAGCCGGCGTAGTAGGCCGCGCTGATCAGGCCGATGCAGGTGTAGACCACGCCCATCAGCACCGCGATGGCGACGCCGGGGTTTTCCAGCCAGGCCGACGAGGACAGCCCCGAGGCCGAGGACAGGCCGAAGCCGACCAAGCCCACGGTCAGGACCATGCTGACGGCGTAATAGGCGATGCCGACCAGCAGCGAGTCGATCATGTAGGCGGCCAGGCGCTTCCAGAAGCCGACATGCACGACCTCGAAGCCGTGGACGACGGTGGCGTCGTCGGCGACGCCGGCGCGCGGCGCCGCATACGGCGAGTCGGGCTCGGCCGCGCCGCTGCTGCCGTCGTAGCCGGGCGTGGCGGGAGCAGGGGCGCCAGC
>NZ_JBPKJP010000158.1:0-6219 GCF_051217035.1 Lysobacter sp. 1R34A | reverse complement strand
GCGCTGCGCGAACTCGGCAGCGCCGCGGGCGGGGCGCGCATTGCAGCCAAGGCGGCCCGCGCCCCGGTGCGCAAGGCCGCGAAAGCGCCGCGCCAGGGCACCTGGGCCGGCCGAGCGGCCGCGTTAGCCGATCCGCGCAGGCATCCGTTGCGCTGCGCTGTGAAGTCTTGCAGGCCCAGAGCGGGCGCGCGTGCCGCAGCGCCGTACACCCCTCCTAGGGGCGGCCCTAGCGTTCGCCGGCGCGGCGGCGATGCTACGTTTTCCGCCAAACGACTTTCGCCCGAACCCGAGCGGCCCCCATCATGAGCTTCATCAATTTCCTCGATTCCGTTTCGCGCGCGGTGCAGCAACTGGCGACCCAACCGGCCGCGCCGGTGCACGTGGTCCAGCGCCACGAGACCCTGCCCGAAATCGCCGCGCAGCACCGCGGCGCGGTGCCGCAGGAGGTCTACGAACAAGGCATCAAGGACGCCAACCCGCAAGTGTTGAACTGGGAAGCGCTGTATCCGGACACGCAGCTGCAGTTGCCGCCCGCGCACGACGGCGAGGCCGATCCGGTGGTCCACGCCGCCGCGCCGGCCCAGGCCGACAAGCCGGCGCTGTCGCCGGAAGCGCAGCGCGTCGATACCGCGCTCAAGGCCGACAGCCAGCATTCCACGCCGCAGACCCAGGCCGATTTGAAGTCGGCGATCCAGGCCGAGATGCAGGCGCGTTTCCAGGTCGAGCTCGACGCGCGCCCGACCGGCGCGGTTTACGACACCAAGGCGATCGCGTCGTACGGCGACAGCATCGCCGCGCGCTACGCCGACGATCCGGCCGCGCAGGCGAGCATCAAGGCCACGGTCAAGGACATCAGCATCGACCACGAAGTCGAATTCGCGCTGATGGTGTCCGGCGGCGGCGACGCCAAGTCGACGATGTCGATCCTGAAGTCGCAGTGGGCTTCGATGTCGCCGGAAGCGCAGGCGCGCCTGGCGACCAGCCCCGAGCTGGGCCGGTTGCTCAACGACAAGGTCGAGCCCTATGTCTCGGCGCCGTACGCGGACTTCAACAGCGACGATCCGCGCGAGCAGCGCGTGCCGGCCGACGAGGCGGCCAAGCGCCTGGCCGAGCTGGTCGATGGCCTGCCGCCCGAGCTCGCCAATGCGGTGGTGACGCAGAACATCGATACGGTGATGCGCATCGTCCAGGTCAAGCCGATGTACGCCGGCGAGAAGTTCGGCGGCAGTTCCTACGCCGACATGGCGCGGGTGGTCGGCGCGCTCGGCGACGGCGAGGACGGCAAGCGCATGCGCGCCGACATCGCCACTATGTACCTGGCCAATCCCGAGGCGCTGCGCGGGCAGTGGGTGCCGTTCTCGGAAAACATCTCCAATGCGATCCGCGACGGCGCCAGCCCGGCGCTCGCGCTGGAGATGGCCCAGCAGCTCAAGAGCCAGGGCCTGAACGAACAGGCCGGGGTGTTCCTGCGCGGCATCAGCCACGGCGCCGAGTTGCTGCAGGGCAAGATCGATGCCGACCTGAAGGAATACCAGTCGATGATGGGCGAGCTAGGCCGCCTGTTGAAGTATTCCGAAGGCCTGCCGCCGGAAGCGATCTCGCAGGCGGTCGACAAATACCTGGCCGACAAGGGCAAGACCGATCCGGGCTGGCTGGAGAAATTCCACGGCCTCGAAGACCGCCTGACCGCGAACGCGAACGTGCTCAAGGACACCCTGGGCGGCTTGAATGCCTTGCCCGAGGACCTCAAGGCGACGTACCCGGACCTCGGCAAGGAGCTGCAGGACATCGCCAATAGCGATTCGGTGCTGCAGGCTTTCGGCCTGGCCGCCGCGCGCGACCGCGATTTCCTGATCGGCGCCGAAGCCGATTCGGCGACCAAGCTGTTCGACGTCACCAAGGTGTCGAAGGAAGGCGCCGAGTATCTCAAGCGCCTGGCCAACGACGGCATCCAGCAGGCGGCGCTGAAGGTCTTCTCCGATCTCGATTCGGCCGACCCGGCCAGCATCGCCAACGCCAAGACCCAGCTCGAATCGCTGAGCACGCGCTATGCCGGTCTGCTCGGCAAGGATTCGGAGCAATACCGCGAAGCGATCCGCGCGCTCGAAGGCCTGACCTCGGTGCCGGCCGGCGACACCGCGGCGATGGAGGCCCAGCTCAAGCAGTTCAACCAGGCGCTCGCCGGCATCGACGGCTTCAACGCCGACCAGCCGGCCGGCGTGACCTTCCGTTCGCTCGGCGTGGCCGCGGCCGGTCTGGCCTTCGCCAAGTCCAGCAGCGACCTGATCAGCGACCCGGGCTGGGCCAATGCGGTCGGCGCCTTCGCCGACGCCGCGGGCCTGACCAAGGACGTGCGCGATCTGATGCATCGCCCGGGCAGCATCCCGATCGACGCCGATTCGGTGCTGGTCGACAGCCACGCCCGCGCCGGCGTGCGCTTCGAGAACTGGAACCGCGCGCTGGGCCTGCTTTCGGCCACCGGCGACATCGCCAAGATGGCCGACGCCCTGTTGTCCGACCGCCCCTACAAGGAAGCCGAAGCGGCGCTGTACGGCTTGGGCGCGACCGGCACCGTGGTGATGACCCTGACCAGCGGACCGGTCGGCGCGATCGTCGGCGCGGTGATGATCGGCGTGTCGGTGTTCGGCCAGTCGGCCCTGGCCGACACTCGCGACAAGGACGCCAAGATCAAGGGCTCGCAGGAGTTCCTGCAGAACGCCGGCTTCGACGCCGACGCGGCGCGGATCATGGGCGACCTCGGCGAGGACGAACATTACCAGTCGATCCCGGTGGTGCCGCTGATGATGGAATACGGCAAGCGCGACGGCCTGGGCACCGGCAAGCCGATGACGCCGGAAGAGACCATCAAGGCGATCAACGACATGCCGCCGGATCAGCTGCAGGTCATGGTCAATCAATTGCGCATCGCCGCGCGCTGAGTCCGGCGGGCGGGTCGCGACGGCCGCCTAGGCCGTCGCGTTCGATCGAAACCGGGCGCCGCGATCAGGGCGTCTGCGCGGGTTCCGCCAGGGTTTCGTCCTGGTAGATCGCCACATGCGGCACGCCGTCCGCGCCGATCCAGCCGCGGTACATGCCTTCGGTGTTGAAGGGCAGGGCGAAGCGGCCGTCCGCGCCGAGCGCGATCGCGCCGCCGTCGCCGCCGGCCTTCGGGATCGTCTCGTTGATCACCGCCTTGGCGGCCTCGCCGATGCTCTGCCCGGCGTACTGCACGCGCGCGCAGATGTCGTAGGCGGCGACCGCGCGGATGTAGTACTCGCCCCAACCGGTGCCGGACACCGCGCAGCGCGCATTCGCATAGGTGCCGGCGCCGATGATCGGCGAATCGCCGACCCGGCCGTAGCGCTTGTTGGTCATGCCGCCGGTGGAGGTGCCCGCGGCGAGGCGGCCGTCGGCGTCGAGCGCGACCGCGCCGACCGTGCCGAAATGCTTGGCGGTTTCCAGGTCGGCGTGGGCCTGGCCCGCGGCTTCTTCCTTGAGCGCCTTCTGCAATTGCTGCCAGCGCTTCTCGGTGCGGAAATACGACGGGTCGACCAGGGGCACGCCTTGTTCGCGGGCGAAGGCCTCGGCGCCGTCGCCGACCATCATCACGTGCTTGGATTTCTCCATCACCGTGCGGGCCAGCAGGATCGGGTTCTTGACCCGATGCACCCCGGCGATCGCGCCGGCGCGCAGGCTGGCGCCGTCCATTACCGCCGAGTCGAGTTCGTTCCGGCCATCGTGACTGAATACCGCGCCGCGCCCGGCGTTGAACATCGGCGCGTCCTCGAGCACGGTGATCGCGGCGGTGACCGCGTCCAGCGCCGGCTTGCCGGCCTTCAACTGCGCATGGCCAGCGCGCAAGGCTTCCTCAAGCGCGGCGCGCGCGGCGCTTTCGTCGTCGGCGCTCATGCCGGCGCGCACCACGCCGGCGCCGCCGTGGATCACCAGCACCGGTTTGGCCGCCTTGGGCTTCGTCGCCGGCGGCGCGTCGGCGGCGTGCGCGAGCGACGCCGAGCCGAGCAACAACCAGGCGAAACAGGTGTGACGCAAAGGGGTCTTCATGTTCGGCTCCGGGCGGCCACGACGAGGGCGGGAAGGATCACGGAGAGGCCGTCGGCGCTATGTTCGCATCGCGTCGGATCAGGCGTCCCGCCTCGACATCATAAAGCGCGGAGAAGGCCGGGCGCTCGACGCGGAAATCCGACAGATGCAGCACGCTGCCGGCGCCGATGCCACGCACCGGCACCGCGCGCAGGCTCAAGGGCCGGCCCGCGGCATAGAGCTCGGCTGCCGGCTGCGGGCCCACCACCCAGGCGTAGCCGCCGTTGCCGCTGAAGACCCGGCCGATGCCGTCGCCGTCGATGCACAGCGCGGTGTACTCGTCGACGCCGATGCCGACCAGATCGTCGCGGCCGCGCTCCTGCGCCAGCCGCGCCAGCATCGCGATCAGTCGGCCGAGCCGCTCGCGCTTGCCGAAATGGCTATCGGTGAGGACGCGTTCGAGATAGGGCAGGTGGAGGAAATCGTCGACCAGGGTCAGCTGCGGTCCGGCGGGATCGTTCAAGGCGTCGGCCGAGGTCAGGCTGCCCCCGTCCATCGCGCCATAGGCATGCGCGCCGAGAATCGCCAGGCCGGCGCTGGTGCCGCCGATCGGCTTGCCGGCGCGCACGTGCGCGTCGAGCGCGCGGCTGAGCGGCGTGCCCCGCCAATAGCGCACGTAGTTGGATTGATCGCCGCCGGCGAGGAAGATGCCGTCGGCCTGGCGCACGATCTCCAGCACCCGCGGGTCGCTGGCGGCGCGGCGATCCTCGAACACCAGGGTTTGCGCCGCGGTGATGCCGCCGATGTCGTTGAAGAACTCGTCCTGCGCCTCGGTGCTGCCGGACGCGCGCAGGATCACGATGCGACCGTGGCCGGCGCGCTCGATCAACCAGCGGAACGCCGGATACGGCCAATCGCCGCCGCCGACCAGCATCGCTCCCGGTCGGGCCGGCGCCGGCCGCGGCGCGGCGAGGTCGCCGATCTGGTAGTAGCGATAACCGTCGCGGCGCGAGTCGTCGTCGGCGGCGGCGAGGGCGCCGGTGCCGGCAACGGCCAGGATCGCGCCGAGCAGGCCTCGGCACAGCGTTCGAGTCAGCACGGACCCGCGGGACCACAGGCGCATCGTTCGACTCCGGCCGGGTATGAGGAGCCAAGACGAACCAGTGCATGCTTTCCCCCATGCCGGGTCATCGATCCGCGCCAGCGCGCGCAATCCGCACACCGGCCGCCGCGACCGCTACGGAATGGCCGGCGGAATCGGCTAAGGTCGGCGCATGAACGCCGCCCTCGACGCCTGGTTCGCCCGCGAGATCCTCGTGCACGAGGAGGCGCTTGGGCATTTGCTGCGGCGTTACTGGCCGCACCGCGACGAGCTGCACGACCTGCGCCAGGAGGTCTACGTCCGCGTCTACGAGGCCGCCGGCAAGGCCTTGCCGAGCCAGCCCAAGTCGTTCCTGTTCGCGACCGCGCGCCACCTGATGACCGACCGCCTGCGCCGCGGCAAGGTGGTATCGATCGAGCCGGTGGGTGATTTCGAGGCTCTGAACGTCTTGATAGACGAGGTCAGTCCGGAGCGCCGGCTCGGCGCGCGGCAGATCCTCAAACGTCTCGCCGAGGCCTTCGACCGCCTGCCCGATCGCTGCCGCGAAGTGGTGTGGCTGCGCCGGGTCGACGAGTTGTCGCAGAAGGAAGTGGCCGAGCGCCTGGGCATCAGCGAGAAGACCGTGGAGAAGCAGATGGCCAAGGGGGTGCGCCTGATCGCCGAGTATTTCTACGGCGGCGAGCCCTCGCGCACCGAGCTGTCGCGCGCGCCGAAGGCCGACAAGGAGCCGGGACATGGAAAGCAGCAGACAGATTGAGCGCAGCGCCGCGCAGTGGCTGGTGCGGCGCGACCGCGACGACTGGTCGGTCGAGGATCAGGCCGGACTCGACGCCTGGCTCGCGGCTTCGACCGCGCACCGGGTCGCGTTCCTGCGCCTGGAAGCGGCCTGGGCGCAGAGCGGCCGGCTCAAGGCGCTCGGCGCCGGCGCCGTTTCCGACGGCGCGCCAGCGCGCGGACAATGGCTGCATTCGAACTTCGACCTGCTGGCTTCGCGCGCCGAGGCCACGGCAGAACCGCCGCCACCCCAGGTCGCGACCGCACGAGACGCCGACGCGCTGGTGTTCGCGCCGCGCCGC
>NZ_JBPKJP010000157.1:0-6293 GCF_051217035.1 Lysobacter sp. 1R34A | reverse complement strand
GGCGCCGGGCTGTCCGCCCGGGCACCGCCGGCCGAGCTAGCGACGGCCAAGCCGGCGCCGGCCCAGGCACTGGCGAGCGCGCCGGCACCGCCGATCAGAAACGTCCTTCTGTCGATCATCGAATCCTCCCTGGAATGAATCCTCGCGCGCGGCTGCGGCGATTCGTGCGCTCGGTCACGCGCCGTCGCGGCACTCTAAGGCAAACGCGCCAGCGTCCGGGCCGTGACTTTCGGGACGGATCGCGCCGCGGCGGGCGCGCTAAGCTCGGGATGTGTGCGCCAGAATTCCGCGGCCGCGGAGCGCCCGCATCCTTCCCGGGGAGAACGCCGATGTCGCTGCGCCATGCCTTGTCCGTCGCTGCGCTGGCCGTGGCCTGCGTCGGCTCCCTGCCGGTCCATGCCGCGGACCCCGTCGTGCGCGAGCACCACGGCAACCGCGTCAGCGAAAACCTGCCGGCGCTCGCGCCGGCGCTGCTCGAACGCCTCGAGCGCTACCAGAACACTCGCGGCGCCAGCCTCGGCGGCTGGACCGCCGACGGCTGCCTGCTGATCGCCACGCGCTTCGCCGAGACCCAGCAGGCGCACCGGGTCTGCGAGCCCATGGGCATGCGCGAGCAACTGACCTTCCAGCGCGAGCCGCTCAACGGCCTGGTGGCGGCGCCGAAGCCGCTCGACGGCTTCGTATTCGGCAAGGACGTCGGCGGCAACGAGTTCTGGCAGTTGCACTGGTTCGACCTGGCCAGCCGCGAGACCCGCCTGCTCACCGACGGCAAGGCGCGCAACCAGGACCCGCGCTTCTCGCACGACGGCAAGCAACTGGCCTACAGCAGCACCGCGCGCAACGGCCGCGACACCGACGTATGGGTGATGGACCTCGCCACCGGCAAGGCGCGCGCGGTGGTGACCGAGGGCGGCACCTGGAGCGCCTCGGACTTCTCGCCGGACGGCAAACAGTTGCTGGTGATCAAGTACGTCTCGGCCAGCGAAACCTATCCGGGCCTGGTCGAGCTGGACAGCGGCAAGCTGCAGCTGTTCCCGGTCGACGGCGGCAAGGCGGCGATCAGCGATTTCCGCTTCTCCAGGGACGGCAAGGCGGTCTATTACGTCTCCAACGAAATCCTCGACGGCAAGCCGCAGGAGTTCGCCACCCTGCGCCGGCACGAGCCGGCGAGCGGCAAGTTCGAGGTGCTCAGCGCCGGCATCCCCTGGGACGTCGGCGACCTCAGCCTGTCCGAGGACGGCCGCCACCTGCTGTTCGTCAGCAACGAGGACGGCATCGGCAAGCTGCACCTGCTGTCGCTGCCCGGGCATAAAGAAATCGAGCTGCCGGCGCTGCCGGTCGGGGTGATCGGCGGCGCCGAGTTCTCGCCCGACGGCCGGCGCATCGCCGTGTCGATCAACACCGCCACCTCGCCGAGCGACGTGTACGTGATCGAGCTCGGCGCGAAACGGCTGGTGCGCTGGACCCGCAGCGAGGTCGGCGGGCTCGACTCCAGCCGCTTCGTGGCGCCGAGCCTGATCCGTTATCCGACCTTCGACCGCGTCGACGGCCGGCCGCGCACGATCCCGGCGTTCTATTACCGGCCGGCGAAGATCCCCGCCGGCGCCAAGCTGCCGGTGGTGATCCAGATCCACGGCGGCCCCGAAGCGCAGGCGCAGCCGAGCTTCAACGCCAACGCCCAATTCCTGGCCAACGAGCTCGGCGTGGCGACGCTGGTGCCGAACGTGCGCGGCTCGGCCGGCTACGGCCGCACTTACCTCGGCCTGGACAACGCCGAGAAGCGCGAGGACTCGGTCAAGGACATCGGCGCGCTGCTCGACTGGATCGCGGCCCAGCCCGAACTCGATGCGCAGCGCGTCGGCGTGTACGGCGGCAGCTACGGCGGCTACATGGTGCTGGCCTCGCTGATGCACTACAGCGACCGCATCCGCGCCGGCGTCGACGTGGTCGGCATTTCCGACTTCAGCACCTTCCTGACCAACACCGAGTCGTATCGCCGGGACCTGCGCCGCGCCGAATACGGCGACGAGCGCGTGCCCGAGATGAAGGCGGTGTTCGAGCGCATCTCGCCGCTCAGGAACGCCGGCAAGATCCGCGCGCCGCTGTTCGTCGCCCAGGGTCGCAACGATCCGCGCGTGCCCTATACCGAGGCCGAGCAGATCGTGAAGGCGGTGCGCGGCAACGGCGTGCCGGTGTGGTTCCTGATGTTCGACGACGAAGGCCACGGCTTCCACAAGAAGGCCAACACCGACTACTTCGGCGCGGCGATGATGACCTTCTGGCAGCAGCACCTGATCGGCGGCGGCCCGCACGCGAAGTGACCAACGCGCCCGTTCGCGGGCGCGAAGTCTTTGAACTGTCACGTTTTCCTGGGGTTTCCCCCAATGGGCGGATCGGCACATTCTGGCTAGATTCCAGGCTGACGCGCAGCCAGGCCCGCCCGATGACCGACCCGATCAGCCCGAACGTCCACCTCGACGGCTCCTCGCCGGGCATCGAACCGTTCGCCGCATCGACCGCGCAGCGCTTGGGCAGTGCCGAGCCGGCGCAGGCACGCGCGACCGTCGATGCATTGACCGCACCGCAACTGCAGGGGCTGCGCGCGGAAGTCGAAGCGATGCCGGTGGCCGAGCGCGAGGGCCTCGCCAACGAACTTGCCGGCACGCTCGACGCGCCGCGACTGCGCAAGCTGGAGACCGCGTTCGGGCGCGATGCCATCGCCGCCGCGGTCGAGCGCCGCAGCGGCCCCGAGGTGCGCGAGGCCTATGCCGAAGGCGCCGGCAATGAAGGCGCCGATAGCGAAGGCGTGGGCAACGGCCTCGCCGAGGCCGCCGACGGGCTGATCGGCCGGCTCAAGGACTGGCTCGGCCTCGACGCCGGCACGCGCGGCGAGACCGAGGAAATTTCGGCGACGGTCGTCAACCCGGACACCGGCGAGGTCAACGACGCGCGCTGGACCGTCGACGACGAAGGCCGCCCGATCCACGCCGAAGGCACCCTGCGCACCGTGTTCAGCGGGATCGAGCGCAGCGACGAGGAGACCGAAGCCCAGCGCACCGCCGCCGACCGCGGCGTCGACGGCGACCAGGGCGGGCACGTGTTCGGCCACCGCTTCGTCACCGACCAGGGGCTGAAGAACCTGTTCCCGCAGAACGGCAACTTCAACATGGGCGCCTACAAGACCCTCGAAAACGAGTGGGCGGCCTGGGTCGACCAGGGCATGGAGGTGCGCATCGACATCGACCTGACCCCGCGCGAGGCCGACCGACCGGACCGTGTTCGCATTTCCTACGACGTGATCGATCCCGCCGACGGCGACAGGGTTTACGATCAGCGCGTCACCTTCGAGAACCGCGCCGGCCAGAGCTACGATCGGGTCGAGACCGGGCAGATGGACGACCTGATCGAAGCCGCTTCCTAACGCTCAAGGCAGGACATGAACAGAGACGAATTGCTCGGCGAGATCGCACGCCTGATCGTGGTCGACCCCAAGGCCAGCGAGCGGCCTTGGGACGGATATGCGCTGATCGCCTGGTACGGCGACGGCATCAGCCGCCTCAACGGCTTCCGCTACGACAAAGGCCAGCCGGGCGAACCGCTGACGCCGTCGGGTGTGGAGATCGAGAACCGCCTCGAACAACTGCGCAAGGTCACCCAGGTCGCCGGCAAGGCGCCGTGGCGGGTCTGCATCGTGCGCATCCACCGCGCCGACGCCGAAGTCGCGATCGACTTCGAGTACGAAGACCCGGGCCGCTGGTACGTGACCCCCGACAGCTCGGCCGAGATCGCCGAGCGCGTGCGGCCTTGCTGAGAGGTTGAGCGAGCCCGCGCCGCTCCAGGGTAGGAGCGGCGCAAGCCGCGACCAACCGCAGAGGTGTACGTCGGCGCTCGCGGTCGAAGCCCGGAAAAACGGCGCTCAACGACCAAAGCAAGCGCAGCCGCCGGGCTTCGGCGATTGCGCTTTCGACCGCCCGGGCCGGCTGTCGCAGCTCGCGCCGCTCCTACCCTTGAAGCGCCAGGCAGGCGCCAGCTTGCGCGATGGACCGCCCGGCCGCTGCCGGCCAGAATGCGGAGTCTGCCGCACCGGCCCTGCAAGGCGAGCACCGGATGAGTTGGCTCCAGCGACTGCGCGTCGACAGCTTCACCCTGGCCCTGCTGGCGGCGGTCGCGCTGGCCTGGTGGTTCCCGCTCGGCGGCGCGCCGGCCGCGGCCCTCGACCGCTTCACCGACCTCGCCATCGCCGCGCTGTTCTTCCTGCACGGCGCGCGGCTGTCGCGCGAGGCGATCCTCGCCGGCGCCCTGCATTGGCGCCTGCACCTGCTGATCTTCGCCAGCACCTTCGTGCTGTTTCCGTTGCTCGGCCTCGCGCTGAAACCCTTGTCCGGGCGCCTGCTGACCCCGGAGCTGTACCTCGGCCTGCTGTTCCTGTGCACCCTGCCCTCGACCGTGCAGTCCTCGATCGCCTTCACCTCGATGGCCGGCGGCAACGTGCCCGCGGCGGTGTGCAGCGCCTCCGCTTCGAGCCTGCTCGGCGTATTCCTGACGCCGCTGCTGATGAGCGCGCTGGCCGGCGCACAGGGCGCGATGGCGCATCCGGCCGAGGCCATCGGCAAGATCGTGCTGCAGTTGCTGCTGCCCTTCGTCGCCGGCCATCTGCTGCGGCGCTGGATCGGCGGCTGGATCGAGCGCCGGCGCGCGCTGTTGCGCTACACCGACCAGGGCACGGTGCTGCTGGTGGTCTACACCGCCTTCGCCGCCTCGGTCGCCACCGGGCTGTGGCAGAGCACGCCCGTGCAGGCCTTGTACGTCGTGTTCGCGGTCTGCGCGGCGCTGCTCGCGGTGGCGATGTTCGCCACGACCTTCGCCGCGCGCCGCCTGGGGTTTTCGCGCGAGGACGAAATCGCGATCGTGTTCTGCGGCTCCAAGAAAAGCCTGGCCACCGGCGTGCCGATGGCCAAGATCCTGTTCGCGGGCAGCGCGCTCGGCGCGATCGTGCTGCCGGTGATGGTGTTCCACCAGATCCAGCTGATCGTCTGCGCCCAGCTCGCGCGCCGCTATGCGCGCCGGGCGCTGCCGGCGCAACCGGCCGAGGACGTCGCCGACTGAGTCCGGCCGCGCGCGGCCGAACGGCTCAACGCGCGTCCTTGACCACCTCGCCGCCCTTGATCACCACCGGTACAGATTCGAGCAGGGCGACGTTCTGGGTCGGGTCGCCGGCGACTGCGATGATGTCGCCCCAGCGGCCTTTCTCGATCAGGCCGACGTCCTGGCGGCCCAGCGCTTCGGCCGCGTTCGCGGTGGCCGTCTGGATCGCCTGCGCCGCGCTCATGCCGTAGCGTTGCATCACCGCGAACTGGCGGCCGTTGTGCCCGTGCGGATAGACCCCGGTGTCGGTGCCGTAAACCATCCTGACCCTGGCCTGGTGGGCGCGGCGGAAATTCTCGCGCTGGATGTCGGCGACTTCCCGGTCCTTGCGCAGGTTGTCCTCGAGCACGCCGTTCTTCTTGCCCTCGGCCTGGGTGTACTCGGTGTTGTAGATGTCCATCGACAGCCAGGCGCCGTGCTGCTTGGCCAGGCGGATGCCTTCCTCGTCGATCAGGCTGGCGTGCTCGATGGTGTCGATGCCGGCGCGGATCGCGTCCTTGATGCCGCTGCTGCCGTGCGCATGCGCGGCGACCTTGAGCCCCCAGCGATGCGCCTCGTCGGCCACCGCCTTCATCTCCTCCAGGCTCAGCTGCTGCTGGCCGGGTTCGGTGTTGCGCGAGAACACCCCGCCGGTGGCGCAGATCTTGATCACCTGTGCGCCGTACTTGCGCAGCTCTCGTACGTGCTGGCGCGCCTGCTCGGGCGAATCGGCGTTGTAAGGGCTGCGCTGCTGCATCGACGGCGGGAAGAACGTCGAGTCGCAATGGCCGCCGGTGGCGCCGAAACCGTAGGCGGCCGAGACGATGCGCGGGCCGCGCAGCTTGCCCTCGTCGATCGCCTGGCGCAGGCCGACATCGTTCCAGGCATCGGCGCCGAGATTGCGCACCGTGGTGAAACCGGCGGCCAGGGTGTCCTGCGCGTGCTTGACCGCGAGTACCGACCAGAAGCGGTCGTTGAACTGCAGCCCGGTGTAACCGCCGTAGGCCGGGTCGGCGTCGAGGTGGGTGTGCATGTCGATCAGGCCCGGCAGCAGGGTCATGCCGGGCAGGTCGAGGCGTCGCGCGCCGGCCGGCGCCGCGTCGCCGGCGCGGCCGACCTCGGCGATGCGGCCGTCGCGGATCAGCACCTGCGGGTTGTCGGTCAGTCGC
>NZ_JBPKJP010000156.1:0-6358 GCF_051217035.1 Lysobacter sp. 1R34A | reverse complement strand
CGGACCGGCCCCGGCGGATTGATTGCGCCGGCCGGCGCCACCATTTCGGTCTGACCACGGCGCCGCCGCACGGTTTCGCGCGCCGGGCGCCTCCACACTTCTCCAGGACGGCCGCGACCGCGCCAAACCGGCGCCGCGCCGCCTAAGATGACCCTTCCACGTCCTCATGGCCCCGATATGACTCTTCCCCTGCAGATCGCCGAAAACCGCCTCTTGTTGCCCGCCGGGCTCGACGCCGGCGGCCTGGAGCGCAGCTTCGGCACCTTGCTCGGGCCGGGCATCGATTTCGGCGACCTGTATTTCCAGCATTCGCGCCGCGAGAGCTGGAGCGTCGAGGACGGCATCGTCAAGGACGGCTCGCATTCGATCGAGCAGGGCGTCGGCGTGCGCGCGATCAGCGGCGAGAAGACCGGCTTTGCGTATTCCGACGAGATCAACGGCGAGGCCTTGCTGGCCGCGGCGAAATCGGCCCGCGCGATCGCCCGCGAAGGCCAGGCGCAACCGGCTAAGACGCTGGTGCGCGGCGGCGGCCGTTCGCTGTATCCGAGCACCGACCCGATCGACTCGATCGGCAACGAAACCAAGGTCGAGGCGCTGCGCCGGATCGACAAGCTGCTGCGCGCGGCCGACCCGCGGGTCAAGCAGGTCATCGTCAGCCTCAGCGGCGGCATCGACACGGTGCTGGTGGCGCGCAGCGACGGCGTGCTCGCCGCCGACGTGCGTCCGCTGGTGCGGCTCAACGTACAGATCATCGTCGAGCACAACGGCCGCCGCGAAAGCGGTTATGCCGGCGGCGGCGGCCGCTACAGCTACGCCGAACTGCTCGGCGGCGACAAGCCCGACCGGCTCGCGCGCGAGGCCCTGCGCCAGGCGCTGGTGAACCTGGAAGCGATCGATGCGCCGGCCGGGATCATGCCGGTCGTGCTCGGACCGGGCTGGCCCGGCGTGCTGCTGCACGAAGCGGTCGGCCACGGCCTGGAAGGCGATTTCAACCGCAAGGGCACCTCGACCTATGCCGGGCGCATGGGCCAACGCGTGGCCTCGCCGGGCGTGACCATCGTCGACGACGGCACCCTCGACGGCCGCCGCGGTTCGCTCAACATCGACGACGAAGGCACCCCGACCAACTGCACCACCCTGATCGAGGACGGCGTCCTGGTCGGCTACATGCAGGACACGCTCAATGCGCGCCTGATGGGCATGGCGCCGACCGGCAACGGCCGCCGCGAGTCGTTCGCCCACCTGCCGATGCCGCGCATGACCAACACCTACATGCTGGCCGGCCAGCACGATCCGGACGAAATGATCCGCTCGGTCAAGAAGGGCCTGTACGCGGTCAACTTCGGCGGCGGCCAGGTCGACATCACCAGCGGCAAGTACGTGTTCTCGGCGACCGAGGCCTATCTGATCGAAGACGGCAAGGTCACCGCGCCGGTCAAGGGCGCGACCCTGATCGGCAACGGCCCGGAGACGATGCAGAAGGTACGGATGATCGGCCACGACCTCGCCCTCGACGAAGGCGTCGGCGTGTGCGGCAAGGACGGGCAGAGCGTGCCGGTCGGCGTCGGCCAGCCCTCGCTGTTGATCGAAGGCCTGACCGTGGGTGGCACCAGCGCGTGATCGCGGCGGCAAGCCAGCGTCGCCTTCCGCCGCGAGCGGCAGGAGGCGGCGGGAAGCGCGGGATCGCAGTGCGCGAATGCAGTCCGGGCCGGACGGCGCCGGCTTCGGCAGCGGACTTCAGCCGCGGCGGGCGTCAATCGTCGGGGTGGCCGTCGTCGACCGCTGCGCCGGAGTCATCGGCGACCGCGCCCGCGCCGAGGATCACCTCGCGCAATTCGCGATACAGCTCGCGGAACGAATGCGGCGGCTTGTTGCGCTTGCGCTCTTCCAGCGTGTTGCGCGCGAGCTGGCGCAGACGCTGGCGATCGGCCTGCGGGTATTCGTCGAGCAGCGCGGCCAGCGCGGTATCGCCTTCGGCGAGCAGGCGTTCGCGCCAGTTCTCGATCCGGTGCATCGCCGCGACCTCGCGCCGCGCCGCTTCGCCGTCCTCGTCGAGGGCGTCGCGGATCGCTTCCAGAACCGCGTCGTCCTCGCGCCGCATCTGCTTGGCCAGGAACGCCAGCTGGCGCTTGTGCGCGATGTTCGCGGTGATGCGCTTGCAGTCGCGGATGTGCGGCAGCAACGACTCGGGCACCGGCAGCTTGGACAGCTGGGCCTCGGTCAAGGATACCAGTTTTTCGCCCAGGGCCAGCACCTCCAGCGCCTCGCGCCGGTTCTGGCTCCGGCTGGGGCTGAGGAACTCGCCGGTTTCTTCGTCTCTGCCGCGCATCGCAAAACACCTCTCGTACCGTCAAACTGACCTGAATTCCCGCGCCGCCGACGCGCCGCGTACCGCAAGGATAAGACATTGAACGCAGTCGCCCTCATTCCGACCGCTTCGGCCCACACTTTCGCCGACCCCGAGGCGCGCCTGGACCTGCTCGCCGACCTGTCCCAGCGCCTGCTGGCGGCGGCCAAGGCCCGCGGCGCCAGCCAGGCCGAGGTGTCCTGCTCGGAGGAGGCGGGGCTGAACGTGAACGTGCGCATGGGCGAGGTCGAGACGGTCGAGGCCACCCGCGACCGCGGCATCGCGGTCACCGTCTATTTCGGCCAGCGCAAGGGCAGCGCCAGCACCGCCGACCTGCGCGACGAGAGCCTGGAGGCCACGGTCGAACAGGCCTGCGCGATCGCCCGCTACACCGAGGACGATGAAGCCGCCGGCCTGGCCGATCCGGCCCTGATGGCCACCGATCTGCGCGATTTCGACAGCTGGCACCCCTGGGCGATCGACGCCGACCACGCAGTCGAACTGGCCCTGGCTTGCGAAAGCGCCGGCCGCGACTACGACGCCCGGATCGAGAACTCCGATGGCGCCTCGGTCGGCACCGGCGCCAGCCTCGGCGTTTACGCCAATTCGCACGGCTTCGTCGGCCGCGAGCGCAGCACCCAGCACAGCTTCGGCTGCGCGATGATCGCCGGCCGCGGCGACGCCATGCAGCGCGACGGCTGGTACAGCTCGGCGCTGGCCGCCGACGACCTGGAATCGGCCGCCAGCGTCGGCCGCAAGGCGGGCGAGCGCACCATCGCCCGGCTCGCGCCGCGGCAGATCGCCACCGGCGACTACCCGGTGCTGTTCGCCGCGGAAAGCGCGCGTTCGCTGATCGGCCATCTGCTCAGCGCTATCAGCGGCGGCGCCCTGTACCGCCAGGCCAGCTTCCTGCTCGACAGCGTCGGCGCCCAGCTGTTCCCGTCGTGGTTCCAGATCGAGGAGCAGCCGTTCCTGCATCGCGGCCTGCGTTCGACCTCGTTCGACGCCGAGGGCGTGGCCACGCGCGAATCGGCGATCGTCAGCGGCGGCGTGCTGCAGCGCTACGTGCTCGGCAGTTATTCGGCGCGCAAGCTCGGTCTGCAGACCACCGCCAACGCCGGCGGCGTGCACAACCTGCAGGTCGCGGCGAACGCCGGCGATTTTTCCTCGATGCTGCGCGACACCGGGCGCGGCCTGCTGGTCACCGAGCTGATGGGGCAGGGCGTCAACACCGTGACCGGCGATTACTCGCGCGGCGCCGCCGGTTTCTGGATCGAGAACGGCCAGATTCAGTATCCGGTGGACGGCATCACCATCGCCGGCAATCTGCGCAAGATGTTAGCCGCGGTCGAAGCGGTCGGCAGCGACATCGACTACCGCTCGCACGTGCGTACCGGTTCGATCCTGGTCGGGCGCATGACGGTCGCCGGCGAATCGGCCGGGGAATGAGACGGCAGCAACACGAACGCTGCATGAAGCGTCGGCAACGAAATGCCTGGACTGGGATGAGGTAAGCGGAATCGCCAATCAGGCGCCGCTTCGGCCCGATCCTGTCAACGCAAGCGGCATCGAGGCGTTCATCCTGGAGGTCCACTCCTGGGAGGCCGCATGAGTGCAAGCAAGGCGACGGCCGCCAATCGTTTCGGGCTCGGCGCCAAGCCGGGCGAACTCGAAGGCAGCGGCGACGGCCGCGAGATTCTGCTCGCGCAGTTGCGCGGGCCGCCCGAGCTCGACGAATTTCACGGCCTGCCGAGCAGCGCCGCGACCATGACCCGCGAGTACGAGCAGCTCAGCGCCGCGCGCGCCGGGCGGGCCAGGGCGGCGCCGCCCGCGGCAATGGGCGAGATGCCGCCCGGCGCGTCGGCCAAGAGATCGGGCAAGGCATCGACCACCGCACCGATGAACACCGCCGATGCGATGGCGCCGGTTCGGCCGGCGGGCGAGCCGGTCGATGTCGAGCAGGCCGGCGAACGCGCCGAGCAGATGCGGCGCGAGCTGCGCCAGCGCCAGCTCGACGAATTCGCCGCGCGCTATCGCCACGCCTCGCGTACCGACCGGCCCTTCGTCGAGCGCCTGACTCAGTTCTGGTCGAACCATTTCGCGGTCTCGATCGACAAGGGCGATACGCGCCTGTACGCCGCGGCGATGGAACGCGAAGCGATCCGCCCGCACGTGCTCGGCCGTTTCGAGGACATGCTGCTCGCGGTCGAAAGCCATCCGGCGATGCTGCGCTATCTCGACAATTCGATTTCGATCGGCAACGACTCGGCGGCGGCGCAGCGCGCCGAGCTGATGCGCCGCGAACGCCGCGGACTCAACGAGAACCTCGCCCGCGAGATCCTCGAACTGCATACGCTCGGCGTCGACGGCGGTTATCGCCAGGACGACGTGCTCGAACTGGCGCGCGCGATCACCGGCTGGAGCACCTTCAATTCGCGCGAAGCCAAGGCCGCCGGCGAACGCATTCCCGATAATGCCTTCACTTTCCGCAAGGCCTCGCACGAGCCCGGCGAACGCCGGGTGCTCGGCCGTCGTTACGCCGAGGGCGGGGTCGAGCAGGGGCGCGCGGTCCTGGCCGACCTCGCCAAGCATCCGGCCACGGCGCATCACCTGAGTTTCAAGCTCGCCCGTCATTTCGTCGCCGACCAGCCGCCGCCGGCCCTGGTCAAGCGCATGGCCCAGGCCTATCTGAGCCACGACGGCGATCTGCGCGCGTTGTACCGCGCGCTGGTCGAGAGCCAGGAGTCGTGGGCCGACAGCGCGCGCAAGTTCAAGACGCCCAACGATTTCGTGGTCTCGGCCTTGCGCGCCGGCGAGTTGCCGGTCGGCAACGACGCGCGCGCGCTGATCAATCTGCTGTCGAGCCTCGGTCAACCGGTGTTCAACCCGCGCTCGCCGGCGGGTTTTCCCGACACCGCCGCCGACTGGAGCAGCCCGGACGGTCTGTGGAAACGCATCCAGGCGGCGCAATTGCTGGCCGCGCGGATCGACCCGAAAGCGTCGGCGCCGTACCAGCGCGCGGTGTCGGTGCTCGGCGACGCGGCGGTCGACGGCGACTTCGCCATCGGCCTGCGCCGTGCCGGTTCCCTGCGCGACGGCTATGCCTTGCTGTTCGCCAGCCCCGCTTTCCAATGGAGGATCTGAGATGGATTCGCAACGCCGAGGTCTATTGGCTGCATTCGGCGCGAGCGCACTGCTGACCCTGTTCCCGAACGCGTCGCGCGCCGCCGGCGACGATGCCGATACGCGTTTCCTGTTGGTGTTGTTGCGCGGCGGGCTCGACGGCCTGCATTTGCTGCCGCCGTATGCCGATCCGGTGTACGCCGCCCTGCGCGGCGCCGGCGCGGTGGCCGATCCGATCCGTATCGACGCGATGTTCGGCCTGCATCCGGCGATGCAGCAGACCGCGGCGATGTACCGCGACAAGCAAGTGCTGCCGATCGTCGCGATTGCGCCGCCGTATCGCGCGCGTTCGCATTTCGACGCCCAGGATTGCCTGGAGAACGGCACCGCGCGCCCCAACGGCGCGCGCGACGGCTGGCTCGGCCGCTGCGTGCAGGCGTTGCCGAGCGAAGCCGGTTTCGCGGTCGCCGCAGTGATGCCGCTGGCGCTGCGCGGCAGCGAGCGCACCAGCAACTGGTGGCCGCCGTTGCCGAAAGGCGTCGATCCGCAGTTGCTGCAACAATTGCAGCCGCTGTACGCCGCCGATGCGCGGCTCAGCGAGACCTTCGAGCAATCCACCCGTTCGGCGGCGCTGGCCCGCGAGGGCAAGGGCGCGTTCGCCCTGCCCGAGGCGATGCGCGTCGCCGCCGAACGGATGAGCGCGGCCGGCGGGCCGCGGATCGGTTTCGTCGAAGACACCGGTTGGGACAGTCATCGCAACCAGGCGCCGCAACTGGCGCGCAAGCTGGCCGAGCTCGACCGCGGCCTGGCCGCGGCGCGCGAAGGCTTCGGCGCGGCCTGGCCGCGCACGGTGGTGGCGGTGGTGACCGAGTTCGGCCGCACCGCGGC
>NZ_JBPKJP010000155.1:0-6455 GCF_051217035.1 Lysobacter sp. 1R34A | reverse complement strand
GATGCCGCCGAGGCGACCCGCGCCGCCGCCGAGGCCGCGCGCGAGGCCGCCGACGCCACTCGGGAGCTCGGCGAGGAAGGCTGATCCGCAGTCGCGTTCGAGCCGTCGTTGACCGGCGAACGCCACGGCCGCCAGCACGCACAAATGGCCGCCTGGAACGCAATGGCCGCGGTTAAATGCAGGAACGGCCGCGATTAATTATGAGAACGGCCGCGGGAATATGAGAACCGGCCGCGGGAGATATGAGAACGGCCGCGGGATATGAGAACGGCCGCCTAAGCGTAGCCGTTGCGGCGTTGCGGTCGATGCGGCGACTCCGTGCGGGTTAGTTGCGGCCCTTGACCAGAGTGCCGATGTTCTCGCCGCGCAGGATCTTCAGCAGCACGCCGGGCTGGCCCATGTCGAAGATGCGCAGCGGCAGCTCGCTGTCGCGGCACAGCGCGAACGCCGCGGTGTCCATGACCTGCAGGTCGCGGGTGATGACGTCGTCGTAGGTCAGCTTGTCGAAGCGCACGGCGTCGCTGTGCTTCTTCGGGTCCTTGTCGTACACGCCGTCGACCTTGGTCGCCTTCAGCAACAGGTCGGCGCCGATCTCGATCGCGCGCAGGGCGGCGCCGGAGTCGGTGGTGAAGAACGGGCTGCCGACGCCGGCGGCGAAGATCGCCAGGCGGCCTTTCTCCAGGTGGCGGATGGCGCGGCGGCGGATGTAGTCCTCGCACACGTCGTTGATCTTGATCGCGCTCATCACCCGCACCTTGGCGCCGAGCTTCTCGAGCGAATCCTGCATCGCCAGGGCGTTGATGACGGTGGCGAGCATGCCCATCTGGTCTCCGGTCACCCGGTCCATGCCGCCGGCGGCGAGGCCGGCGCCGCGGAAGATGTTGCCGCCACCGATCACCAGGGCGATTTCCGCGCCGGCCTGCTGGACTTCGATCACCTCACGGGCGAGGCGGCCGATGACCTTGGGGTCGATGCCGTAGTCCTCGTCCCCCATCAACGCCTCGCCGGAAAGTTTCAACAAGACACGGCGATAGGCGAGCTGGGACATGGGGCGTTCTCGGGGGAGCGACGGGCGGCGGAATTGTAGCCCAAGCCCTCCATGCTGCGGCGTGCGGAATCGAGCGGGAACACCGCGAGGAAGCCGAAAGGAGCTCGGGCGGGTCCGAATCCGGCGGCCGGGCGGGCCGGGCCCGCCGTCGTCGACCGCGCCGGCGGTCCGGATCGCTTGCGACCGCCGTCGCGCGCCGATCGCGACCGGCTTCGCCATCGACCTGCCGCGGCGATCCCGTATGATCGCGCCGCCGGCCCCGTGGCGGGGCCGCCGCATCGCGCAGGCGCCGCCCCGGCATGCGCCGCGCACCACCCAAGGAGATGGAAGTGTCGATTAAGAACCTCAACGAATTCGTCGAAGCCTCGAAGCAGAAGGACCTCAGCCAGGAAGTGTTCGAGCTGGAAAGCTCGCACCTGCTCGAGGTCAAGCTCGACGGGCGGGTCTGGGCCAAGGCCGGCTCGATGGTGGCGTACCGCGGCGGCGTCAAGTTCGTGCGCCAGGGCGTGCTGGAGCAGGGCCTGGGCAACCTGCTGAAGAAGGCGATCAGCGGCGAAGGCACCCAGCTGATGAAGATGGAAGGCAAGGGCCGGGTCTACATCGCCGACGCCGGCAAGAAGATCACCCTGCTGCGCCTGGGCGGCGAATCGATCTACGTCAACGGCAACGACGTGCTCGCCTACGAGGACGGCATCGCCGCCGACATCAAGATGATGCGCAAGGTCTCGGGGATGATGTCCGGCGGCCTGTTCAACATCAAACTCAGCGGCAGCGGCGTGGTCGCGATCACCTCGCACTACGAGCCGCTGACCCTGGCGGTGACCCCGGACCAGTCGGTGTTCACCGACCCGAACGCGACCGTCGCCTGGTCCGGCGGCCTCAGCCCGGACATCGTCACCGACATCTCCCTGGGCACGCTGTTCGGCCGCGGCTCGGGCGAGAGCGTGCAGCTCAAATTCGCCGGCACCGGCTGGGTGGTGGTGCAGCCGTACGAAGAGGTGTACTTCCAGCAGGCCGGTTGAGCCGCCGCGGCGCCCCTGCGCCGCGACCGCCGATGTCACGCCAGCGCACGGCCGCGAGGGATCGCGGCCGTGTCGCGTTGGGGCATGTCGCCTCGAGGCATGTCGTGTTGGGGCCGGGAGAATCGGGCAACTGTCGCAGGGTCGCGGACGCGGCCGGACTATGATCGATGCGGCGAATCGGTTCGCCTGACCCAGGAGGGGTTGCCATGACGTTTCGCAATGCGGTGTGCGCGTTGGGCCTGTCGGGCCTGTTGCTGTTCCTGCCGGTGGCCCAGGCCGATCCGGCCGAAGGTTCGTTCCGTACCGAGACCACCTGCGAAGACCGGGGCTGGGCCTACGAGATCGTGCTGACCAAATACCGCTACACCGGCGGTCAATGGGTGGTGATCTCGCAAAGTTCCCACTACGCCGAGTCCTGCCCGCCGATCGAGTGAGGCGAGGGGATCGCCGCATCCGCGCTGGCCGCGGATACGGCCGCTAAAGAGAGGCCGCGGATCCCGCGGCCTTTTTTGTTGCATGGAAGCGATCGGCGACCCGCCCTGTGTGCACGTCGTTCCCGCGCAGGCGGGAACCCAGGGCTTGCGGGCGAGAGCGCTGGAAAGCCCTGGATATTCGGCTCCGCCGGAGTAAAGCGAGGCCCGCCTTCGCGGGAATGGCGGGCGATGATTGCGCTGCTCTCGATTCTCGATTCTCGATTCCCGAATCCCGAATCCCGAATCCCGAATCCCGAATCCCGAATCCCGAGTCCCGAGTCCCGAGTCCCGAGTCCCGAGTCCCGAGTCCCGAGCTCAACCCAAAGAAAAAGGCCGCGGAATCCGCGGCCTTTCTCGTACTGCGTCGCAGCGACGGCAGCTTACGCCAGGCCGGCCTGCTTCATGACTTCGGCGGCGAAGTCGTCGACCTGCTTCTCGATGCCTTCGCCGACCGCGATGCGCTGCATGCTGACCACGTCGGCACCGGCGGCCTTGACCACCTGCTCGACGGTCTGGTCGGTGTTCAGCACGTAGGGCTGGCCGTACAGGGTGACCTCGTTGACGATCTTGGCGATCTTGCCGCCGATGATCTTCTCCAGGATGTCGGCCGGCTTGGACTTGTCCTTGTCGGACATCTTGGCCAGTTCGATTTCCTTTTCCTTCGCCACGAACTCGGCCGGGACGTCGCTGGCCTTGATGTGCGGCGGGTTCATCGCGGCGACGTGCATCGCCAGGCCGCGGGCCAGCTCGGCGTCGCCGCCCTTGAGCTCGATCAGCACGCCGATGCGGCCGCCGTGGACGTAGGCCGCGACGTTGTTGGCGCTGTCGATCTGGATCAGGCGACGCACCTGCAGGTTCTCGCCGACCTTGGCGATGACGGCGGCGCGGGTTTCCTCGACGGTTTCGCCGGAAGCCAGCTTGACCGCCTTCAGCGCCTCGGCGTCGGCGGCGCCCGAGCTCAGCGCGGCCTGGGCCACGGTCTCGGTGAAGGACAGGAAGTTGGCGTCCTTGGCGACGAAGTCGGTCTCAGAGTTGATCTCGACCAGCACGGCCTTGCCGCCGTCCTGGGCGACCGCGATGCGGCCTTCGGCAGCGACGCGGCCGGCCTTCTTGTCGGCCTTGGCCAGGCCCGACTTGCGCAGCCATTCGGCCGCGGCGTCGATGTCGCCGTTGTTTTCGACGAGCGCCTTCTTGCACTCCATCATGCCGGCGCCGGTGCGCTCGCGGAGTTCCTTGACCAGGGAAGCGGAAATTTCAGCCATGGGGTTACCTCGGTGTTCGATAAAGTCCGGGCAGCAGCGGCGTAAGCCGCATCTCATCGCTCGGTACGGCGATTCGTCGCGGCTTACGCCGCTGCAACCCGGAGCGGATACGGGCAAGTGCAGCCGCGCAGTGTGGCGCGGCTGCATTACATGACGCTTACTCGGCAGCCGGCGCTTCGCCGTCGGCCTTCTTGGCGGCCGGGGCCGGGCCCTTCTTGGCCGGCGCGCGGCCGCGCGGAGCGGACTTGCGGTCGTCCTTGCCGGCGCCTTCTTCGCCGGCTTCGGCGAACTCTTCCTCGCGCACGCCGACCTGCGGCGCGGCGGCCTTGCCTTCGAGCACGGCGTCGGCGGCGGCGCGGGCGTACAGCTGCACGGCGCGGATGGCGTCGTCGTTGCCCGGGATGGCGTAGTCGACCAGGGCCGGATCGTAGTTGGTGTCGACCACGGCGATGACCGGGATGCCGAGCTTCTTGGCTTCCTTGATCGCGATGTCTTCATGGCCGATGTCGATCACGAACAGCGCATCGGGCAGACGGTTCATGTCCTTGATGCCGCCCAGCGAGGCTTCCAGCTTGTCGCGCTCGCGGCGCAGGCCCAGCACTTCGTGCTTGACCATCTTCTGGAAGGTGCCGTCGGTTTCGCCGGCTTCCAGTTCCTTCAGGCGCGAGACCGACTGCTTGACGGTGCGGAAGTTGGTCAGGGTGCCGCCCAGCCAGCGCTGGGTCATGTACGGCATGTTGCAGCGCTGGGCTTCTTCCTTGATCGAATCGCGCGCCGAACGCTTGGTGCCGATGAACAGGATGGTGCCGCGCTTCTGGGCGATGCTCGAGATGAAGTTCATCGCGTCGTTGAACAGCGGAACGGTCTTCTCGAGGTTGATGATGTGGATCTTGCCGCGGGCGCCGAAGATGTACGGGCCCATCTTGGGATTCCAGTAGCGCGTCTGGTGGCCGAAATGGACGCCGGCTTCCAGCATCTGACGCATGGTGATCTGAGGCATTGCGATAACTCCGAAGGCAGGGAACCGACCGCCGGTTGAGTGATGGCGGCTCGCCGCGGACGCAGGTCCGCAGCGAAGGTTCCGGGGTTGGGCCTCCCTGTCGCTTCCGTGTCCGAACCTGAGAGCCGAGCTTGCGATCGGTTTCCAGGCACCCCGGCACGGGCTTTGGCGGCAGGTGTGTATTCGTCGGTGACGTCCGACGTGGACGGCGCGATTCGGTCCGGTGAAGCGGATCGGTCCGGTCGCAGAGCCGCGGAAGTGTAACGGGGACGGGGCTCTGGGGCAAGTTGAGGGGCGGTGCGGATGGTTTCGGGGGGCCGGACCAGGAGGCGTCGGGTCTGCCGGCGGCCGATCCGATGGGCGGAGCCTGTCTGTTGGCTGTAGTCTCGTCCGGGCCTGAGATCGGCTGCCGAGTGGCCCAGGCACCGATCAAGGCCGAGTTCGAGCCGGATCAAGTTGAGCCGGGTGGAGCCGGTCGAATCCGGGCTGGATCGGGAATCAGCCCCGAGGCCGCGACGCGAGAAGCGCCGATCGCGGCTGCGCCGTGACGCTCGCACGGTCTCGGGATTATTTCGCGCGCGAGTTCCGGTGTCGCCTGGGCCGCGCGGTCCACTCTCTGGGCCATGCGGCGACAGCGCCGGAGATGGCACGCTGCATCGCGCCGGCGGCGGCCGCGGAGCGTGATGGCCGGCCCCGATTAAGCGATAATGCCGGCATGGCTATTTCCATCAAGACACCCGAAGACATCGAGAAGATGCGCATCGCCGGCCGCCTGGCCGCCGAGGTGCTGCAGATCGTCGCTCCGTACGTGAAGCCGGGCGTCAGCACCGGCGAGCTGGACCGCATCTGCAACGAGCACATCGTCAACGTGCAGAAGGCGATTCCGGCCAACGTCGGCTACAAGGGCTTTCCGAAGACCGTGTGCACCTCGGTCAACAACGTGATCTGCCACGGCATCCCGAGCGACAGCAAGATCCTCAAGGACGGCGACATCGTCAACATCGACGTCACCGTGATCAAGGACGGCTGGCACGGCGACACCAGCCGGATGTACTGCGTCGGCACGCCCTCGGTCATGGCCAAGCGCCTGGTCGAGGTGACCCGCGAAGCGATGTTCCGCGGGATCCGCCTGGTCCGGCCCGGCGTGACCCTTGGCGACATCGGCCACGCCATCCAGACCTACGCCGAGGCCGAGCGCTTCAGCGTAGTGCGCGACTACTGCGGCCACGGCATCGGCCGGGTCTACCACGAAGACCCGCAGGTACTGCACCACGGCCGTCCCGGCGAGGGCGTCAAGCTCGTGCCCGGCATGACCTTCACCATCGAGCCGATGATCAACGAAGGCACCTATCGCCATAAGACCCTGCCGGACGGCTGGACCGTGGTGACCAAGGACCGCAAGTTGTCGGCGCAGTGGGAACACACCGTCGCGGTGACCGAGGACGGCGTCGAAATCCTGACCCGCGTGCCGGGCGACGACAACGACCTATGACCGGCCCCGTCGCCGGCGATCGGCCTGACGAACGATTGGCCGATCGGTCGGCGGCGCCCGAGGCGGCGTCCCCCGCCGCCGGCAGCCCGGCCGCGATCCGCGCCGCGCTGAGCGCGCTCGATGCTGCGCTCGCCCAGCGTTTCGACAGCGCCCCCGAC
>NZ_JBPKJP010000154.1:0-6464 GCF_051217035.1 Lysobacter sp. 1R34A | reverse complement strand
GCGCCCGATCTCGCGGCATCCGCCCGGTGGCGGTCGGCCTCCGGCCTGCTGGGACGAACCCGCTTGGCGCCTGCTGCGCCGGTCCGCACGGCCCGCTCCCGGGCCGGCGCCCGCGACGCCGGCCGCCACCCTGTTCAGGACGGCGGGGTCGAACGCGGACTGGCCGTCCGCCGGAGTTTGGCCGTGGCCACCGGCGGGCGATTGGGCATAACTTAGTCGCTGGGTCGCCGACGCGTTAGTACATTACTGTCGCATCATTGCCCAATCCTGCAATTCGGCCGAAGCGGCACAGTCTGCGGCCAGATTCGTGCCGATAATCGCCGCAACCCGATAGTCGACGGGAAGCCATGAACGCCAATACTTCCGCAGAATCGATCGCCCAACGCGGGAGCTGTGCGGCGCTGGCCGAACTGGTAGACCGGATTGCCCGATTAACGCACGGCGACGGAGTGCACCCGACCGAGGTCGGCGCCCTGCAGTTGATCCGGATGAGCGCGCCGACCGAATGCTCGCCCTCGGTGTACGAACCGCGCCTGTGCATCGTCGCCCAGGGCCGCAAGGTGGTGACCCTGTCGGACCGCACCTACCACTACGACCCGCTCAACTACCTGGTGGTGTCGGTGACCCTGCCGATGATCGGCCAGGTGGTCGAGGCCACCCCCGACAAGCCCTATCTGTGCCTGCGCATCGACATCGACCCGGCCGAGATCGCCCGCCTGCTGGTCGACGCCGGGCAACCGCTGGCCGAGCGCGGCCACGGCGGCCACCAGTCGGCCGACCTGGGCCTGTACGCGGCCCGGGTCAACACGACCCTGATGGACGCGGTGCTGCGCCTGATGCGGCTGCTGGACACGCCGCAGGACCTGGCGGTGCTGGCGCCGCTGGCGCTGCGCGAGATCTTCTACCGGGTGCTGATGGGCGACCTGGGCCACCGCCTGCGCGCGCTGACCGTCAGCGACAGCCGCTCCAACCGCATCGCCAAGGCGGTCGCGGTGCTGCGCCAGTGCTATCTGCAACCACTGAGCATCGAGGCTCTGGCCGAGCAGGTGCACATGAGCACCTCGTCCCTGCATCACCAGTTCAAGGCGGTGACCACGATGTCGCCCCTGCAGTTCCAGAAGCAGTTGCGCCTGCACGAAGCGCGGCGGTTGATGATGGTCAACGGGGTCGAGGCGGTGGTCGCCGCGCACCGCGTGGGCTACGAGAGCCCCTCGCAGTTCAGTCGCGAGTACAAGCGCTTGTTCGGCGCGCCGCCGCGCGCGGAAGTGGTGCAGGCGCGCAGCGCGCCGCAGAGCTGAGCGGTCGGATCGATTCGTCGCAGCGCGTCGTCGCAGCGCGGATGCCTGCGAGCCATGAGCCGAGGCCGGCCAGATGCGTCCGGGCTGGAACGCGATGCTCGATCGTTGCGATTGGCCTGGCCCGCCGATGCCGAGCGATTGCACTGCCATGCAGGCGTTCCTCGCGCACACTCACCTTCGCTCACCCTGGTTCGCGTTCGCTAACGCGCACGCAGCCAAAGCGTGCGCTGTATGCGGTAACGCAAACGAAGCGCCGCGCAGGACAGCATCGTCGGCGCGAACGCAAATAAACCGCGGATATTTTTCTTTTGCCGGCCGCGTCGCATTTTTGCCCGCGACGCACCGGTAGCGTCTGCGCTCGATGCGAGTGGAGCCAGCGATTGCGATCGCCAGCCAAGCCGGGTTCGTCGGCATGGAATCGCAATACATCGACACAGGGACGCTGCCTGCACCGCGACGAAGCGAAAGCCTTCGCTTCGTTCGACCAAGGAGCAGGGGCCAGGCCATGACATACCGATACCGCCGCCGTCTGATGCTGACGGCGTCCGCAGTACTGATCGCCTTGGGCGGTTGCGCCGACAGCGGCGTGAAGCCCGAGCCGCACGACAAGCTGACGCGCGAGGACATCCGCTCCCAGGCCGCCTTGCCGCCGCTGAGCTGGCAGATCCCGCTCGACGTCGACGTGCCCCAGGGCAACCCGAGCCTGCAGGACCTGCAGGGCGATTTCGACCTGCTGTCGTGGCAGACCTTCGTCGCGGTGAACTGGCCCGCCGACGCCAACGGCAATCCGAACACGAGCACCACCATCGGCGCGAACCTGCCGACGGTGTGGGAGAACTGGAAGGAAAGCCGCGAGGTCTTCCTGCCCGGCGGCGCCGCGCCGCCGGCGTGGGGCACCGATTCGCCGCCGCCCGAGGTGTGCAAGGGCGTGGGGAGCGGCACCCTCAACCTGACCCAGGTCGGCAAGACCCCGAACGTGCTCGACGAAAGCGCCGAGCCGTTCGAGACCGGCCCGCTGATCGACCAGAACGGCCAGTACGTGCGCTTCGCGATCATGATGAACCGGGACATGTTCGACCGCATCGTCAAGGACGGGCTGTACAGCAAGGCCGGCCAGGCCGCTTTCAACAAGCCGGCCGATTTCGCCCAGCCGCAGACGCCGAGCAACGTCGGCGCGATCATGATCAAGTCCTCGTGGAAGGTGATGGGCCGCAACGACGACACGAGCCGCTTCCACACCATCAAGGCCCTGGTCTATACCAACCCGGGCGAGCACGAAGGCGTGTCGGCTTCGTGCAAGTCGCAGACGATGGGGCTGGTCGGCCTGCACATCGTGCACAAGACCAAGGACGCGCCGCAGTGGGTGTGGTCGACCTTCGAGCACGTCGACAACGCGCCGAGCCTGGGCGAGCCGCAGTCGAAGCCGAGCTACAACTTCTTCGACAAGAGCTGCACCGCCTGCCTCGCCAACGAGCCGCCGCCGCGTCCGTGGAACCCGAACGCGAGCTACACCCAGCCGACCCAGGTGGTGCGCGAGATTCCGCTGACCGATGCGACCCAGAAGCTCAACGCCCAGTACCAGTCCCTGCTGCGCAGCGCCAATGCGAACTCGGTATGGGCCAACTACCAGCTGATCAGCACGCAGTGGCCGACCAAGGCGAACAACCCGATCGACCCCAGCGGCACGCCGGCGCCGGCCTTCCTCGCCAACGCGACCCTGGAGACCTACATCCAGGGCAAGACGCCGCAGGGCTCGTCGAGCTGCATCGGCTGCCACAACAACGCCACCATGACCAACGGCATGGCTTCGGACTTCACCTACCTGCTGCAGCGCGCGCAATAAGGAGCCTTTCGATGGACCCCATGGACACTTTCATCAGCCTCAGCGTCGGCCTGACCGGATTCAAGCGCGAAGCGCTGGCGCCCGACGACAGCACCAACATGACGCCGGTCTATCTGGCGACGTTCCGCGATCGCGTGAGTAAGGGAGAGGCCGACAGCATCCTGGCGTGGTACCAAAGCATCGACAACAAGCTCACGGGCAATCCGCCCAATCGCGAAGAGCGCGTGGTGGAACTGCTGTTCGCGAACAAGCCCGAGTTCGAATTTCCGTGCCGGCAGTTGCTGTTCCTGTGGTATGCCGGCGCCTGGCCGACGGTGATCGACACCCCTGCAGCCACTCATGGCCAGACTTTCAGCGAGGTGATCTCGGCCGACAGCTACATCCAGGGCCTGGTGTGGCGGGTGATGCAGTCGCATCCGATGGGCAGCACCACCTACCACTACGGTTACTGGGCCAACCCGCCGCCGCCGCTGAGCGCCTACCTGGAGAACCCGGTATGAGCATCGTCACGCCTTCGGGCGGCTTCGACGTGGTGATCGTCGGCTCCGGCATCGCCGGTTCGATCGTCGCCTACCAGCTCGGCAAGGCCGGCAAGCAGGTCTTGATCCTCGAAGGCGGGCCGCCGGTGCCCAAGAGCCGCGAGGAGTACCTGCAGACCTTCTTCACCTCCAACGCCAAGACCCCCGAGTCGCCGTACCCGCCGACCATCCAGGGCGCCGTCGCCGCCACCGCCGACAACCCGCTCGGCCAACCCGATCCGTCCAGCCTCAACACGCCGCGCTATACGGTGCTGCAGATCAATGCCTGGCAGGACCCGAACATCAGTTACTTCGTCTACGACGCTCCGAAACCGGGCCTGGCGCCCGACAGTCCGGAACTGACTTTCGCTTTCGGCAGCTCCTATGAGCGTGTTGCCGGCGGCACCACCTGGCACTGGCTGGGTACTTCGCTCAATAACCTGCCGAACGACTTCCGGCTCAAGACCCAGTACGGCCAGGGCGTCGACTGGCCCGGCGGATCGCAGTTCTTCTACAGGCTGCTGCCGTACTACCGCAAGGCCACCGAGGTGATCGGCGTATCCGCCGACAAGCAGGCGATGGTGGATCTGTACAAGACCTTCAACGTCGAGCCCAGCGGCGTGTACGGCGACAACTACGATTTCCCGATGCCGGGCATCGTGCAGTCGATGAACGACGCGCTGTACGCGCAGACGGTCACCACGCTCAAGGTCGACGGTATTCCGCTGTTCGTCACGCCGACGCCGCAGGGCCGCAACTCCCGGCCGGGCAACCGCCGCCAGTGCGCCGGCAATACCAACTGCATTCCCATCTGCCCGATCCAGGCCAAGTACGACGGCTCGGTGACCCTGGCCCAGGCCTTGCAGACCGGCAACGTGCAGATCCAATACAAGTCCGTGGCGAGCAACATCCGCCTCGACGGCAACCAGGTCAGCGGCATCGACTACATCACCTACGACAGCCAGACCGGGCCGTCCACCGGCACCGGCACGGCGACGGCCAAGCGCTACGTGCTGGCCGCGCACGCGATCGAGACGCCGAAGCTGTTGCTGATGTCGAAAAACAATCCGGGCTGGAGCAACGGCGTCGCCAACAGCTCCGACCAGGTCGGCCGCAACCTCATGGACCATGTCATGTACCTGGCCTGGGGCCTGGCCAAGGATCCGGTCTATGCCTTCCGCGGGCCCCTGTCGACCTCGGGCATCGAGGCGGCGCGCGACGGCGCGTTCCGCAGCCGGCGCGCGGCCTATCGCATCGAGATCGGCAACGAGGGCTGGAACTGGGCGACCAACGATCCCAATACCACCCTGGCCGATTTCATCTTCGGACAGAACAACACGCAGTTGAACGGCAACTCGCTCAACCAGCAGAGCGAGCCCCTGCGTTTCAATCCGAACCTGCCGCCCTTCAGCAGGTTGTTCGGCACCCAACTGGCGAACACGCTCAACGCGATCTACGTGCGACAGTTGCGGCTGGGCTATCTGATCGAGCAACTGCCCGATCCGGACAATCGGGTGCAGTTGTCGGAACTGCGCGACCATCTCGGCCTGCCGCGGCCGGCGGTGACCTACCGCATCCGCGACGACTACGTGCGCAATGCCTTCGTTTCCGCCAAGCAAGTCTCGACGTTGATCTTCAATACTCTCGGCGCCAAGGAATACACCCAGCCGCCGCCGGAGGCGCAAACCAGCGGCCCCGCAGCGACGGCCAGCACTTTCGAGTACGAGGGCGACCGTTTCACCTTCTACGGCGCCGGCCACATCATCGGCACCTATCGCATGGGCGCCGCTCCGCGCGATTCGGTGCTCAATCCGCGGCAACAGTCCTGGGACCATCCGAATCTGTACATGGTCGGCAGCGGCGTGTTCCCGAGCACCGCCACCGCCAACCCGACCCTGACCATCGCCGCGCTGGCGCTGCAGGCGGCGGACAATATCCTGCACGACCTCGGTTAACCCCGCGGGCCGCGCGGATACTGCAGGCAGGGCAGAGGAGGCCGCGTCCGGAAGGGACGCGGCCTCGTTGCGTGACGCGGCGGCGTCGTTGCGGCGACGGTCCGTCCAGGGCCGTTCGGCCGTACGAACCGGCACATCCATCGACGAACGTCATGGGTTCGGTTTCGATCGAAACATAAATGCCGGACAACACTGTCACGGATGAACGATCGCATCCGGTCGTGCGCCACATCGTGTTCACGCCCATGCGCGAATCAACGCAAGTTCGCGCCGGTCCCCCATGCGGGACGTCATTGCGATTCGTTCTATGAAAACTGCCGCGCCGCGGTAGGGGAATGAATCGCGCGCCACGTTTGATCCAGTGAGCCGGTTCGAAGCGCGTTGCGCCTACGCGGCTCGTATCGAGGTTTCCATTCGCCGGAACCAGGTCTTCGCCTTGGTCGGCCGCGGGTCTGCGCCCGTCGGCGACGGTGTTCCGTGCTTGCAATCACACGAACAGGAAAACAAAGAATGAAGAAGCTCCCCTCCAGCAAGACCTTCGCCGTGCTCGGTCTCGCGGCGGCTTGCGCGACCGTGTTGATGTGGTCGCGCCACGATGCGCGTCAGCCGGCGCTCGGTGCGCCCGGCGATGCGTTCGCCGCATCGTCCCGGGCCTCGGGCTCGTTCGCCGGCGCCAGCCTGCGCAATGTCGCCTACGCCGCGCCCACGCCGCGCAACGATGCGCAGGCCAAGCTCGGCGGCGGTCAATTGCTGGAAGCGGTGCAGTGGCTCGCGCAGACCCAGGCCGGCCGCACCGCGTCGACGGCCTCGGCCGCCGGCGCCGCGGCGTCCGGCCCGGCCGGTAGCGCGG
>NZ_JBPKJP010000153.1:0-6572 GCF_051217035.1 Lysobacter sp. 1R34A | reverse complement strand
CGGCGACGAAACGCGCGGCGTTGACGCCGGCCAGCAGGCCTTGTGCGGCGGCCTCCTCGTAACCGGTGGTGCCGTTGATCTGGCCGGCGAAGAACAGGCCGGCGACGGCCTGGCCGCCTCGCAGGGCTGGGTGGCGCTGACCGCCGAGCGCATCGCCAAGACCAAGCCGGGCTGGAAGGTCGTCAACGCCAGCATCAGCGGCGAAACCACCGCCGGCGGCGCCTCGCGCATCGCCGGCGAACTGCAGCGCCACCGCCCGGCCGTGGTGGTGATCGAACTCGGCGCCAACGACGGCCTGCGCGGTCTGCAACTGGCCCAGAGCCGGGCCAATCTCGAACGCATGATCGTGGCGGCCAAGGCGGCGAAGGCGGAGGTACTGCTGATCGGCATGCGCATGCCGCCGAACCTCGGCAAGGAATACACCTTGGGCTTCGAACGCAACTTCCGCGAGCTGGCCAGCCGGCACGGCACCGCCCTGCTGCCGTTCCTGCTCGAACCGATCGCGCTCGACCGCGCCGCCTTCCAGGCCGACAACCTGCACCCGATCGCGAGCGCGCAGCCGAAGCTGCGCGATCACGTGTGGACCCGGCTCGGGCCGATGCTGAAGTAGGCCGACGCGGACGCCGACGCGTCCGCCTCAGGCGTTGTGGCGCGCCGCGGTCGAACGCGCCCGCGCGTGCGGCCGCTCGGCATCGCGGCCGAGATAGGCCTTGCAGCGGAACTGGTCGATGTCGTTGATGCGCAGGATATTGCGCTTGCGGCTGACCAGGCCGCTGCGGTGCCAGGTCTGCAACTGCGCGTTCAACTTCGGCCGGCTCGCATTGACCATCGCCGCCAGGATGCTCTGGGTCGGCGGCAGGGCCACCTCGAAACTGTCCTCGCGCGGACGCGTCTGCGAGCGCATCAGCGACAACAGATACCTCGCCAGGCGCGATTCGAGCCGGTGCAGGCACATCGTCTCCAGGCTTTCCACCGCCTGCCGCAAGCGCTGGCACAACGAGGCGTGGGCGCGTTCGATCACCGCCGGATCCGAGGTCAGGCTGGGAAAGTGGCGGCGCGACAGCAACAGCACCCGGGTCGGACTGTAGGCCACCGCGGTGAAGGTATGCGAATGATTGTCGAGCAGCGGCGTTTCGTCGACCGTCTCGCCGCTTTCGATGGTGTCGACGATGAGCTCCTGGCCATCGGGACCGTACAGCAGTTTGTAGATCCGCCCGTGGATGACGAAGGCGAGAAAATCGCTGGGATCGTTCTTGAAGAACAACGCATCGCCTTCTTCGAGATTGAGTTCGGTGGCATGGCGGGCGATGTGTTCCAGCAGCGTCGCCGGCAGACCGCGCAGGAGATTGCAGCGGTCCAGGCCCCAGCGACGCCGGCGCACGGCGATGTTGTCTTCGAGTGTCACGCACATACGGGCGGCCGCGTGCCCGAACTGGCGGTTGCGTAAGTCCGGGCGGCGACGAGGCCGCGATGAAGATGGCCGCGAATGCGGCCGATGGCACGTTGCATAACGCCCCCTGTGGATCGTCTGCGTTCGGAGCCTGCGGCGAGCGGCGGGATCCGCCGATCGAGCTGTGTCGCGGATGCGGCGCCGTTGCGGCGTCGCCAGTGCGAACCCGGCCCGCAGGAGCCGGTACGATGCCGGCGCCAAGCGGCCCGGCATCGTGTCCTTTGCCGATTACGCGTACGGCGTCGACTTGAACGAGCTGAGCACGGTCAACAGGCTGGTCAGGTTGTCCGACACGCCGGTCTGGGCGACCTTCTCGGTGGCGCCGGCGGCGGCGGTGGTGTCGACGCTGTAGATCTGCATCACGCCCTGGTTGGCGGCGGCCAGCGACAGCGAATTCTGCTGCTGCTGCGAGGACACCGAGTTCTCGAACAGGATGCCGGTGGAGTGCGCGGCGGCCTGGAAGATCGAGCCCATGGCGAAGGCGGGCGCCTCGCCGATGACCTTGACGTTGGACTGGGTGACGGCGTCGGTGATCTGGTTGTTGACTGCGGTGGGAAAGGCCATGAAGAAATCCTCGATTGCGCATTAGGAAAAAGCGGATGAATCCGGATGCCGGCCCGGCTCGCTGCGAGCGCGGACCGGCATCTGCGGCCCGACCGTCGCGGCCGGGCCGAAGCGGCTATGGCGATCGCGGCCGATTACGGCTTGAACGCGCGCAGCACGGTCAGCAGGCTGGTGAGGTTGTCGGACACGCCGGTCTGGGCGATCTTTTCGGTCGCGCCGGCGGCGGCGGTGGTGTCGAGGCTGTAGATCTGCATCACGCCCTGGTTGGCCGCCGCCTGCGCCAGCGTGTTCTGCTGCTGCTGCGCGGACACGGCGTTCTCGAACAGGATGCCGGTCGAGTGGGCCATCGACTGGTAGATCGAGCCCATCGCGAAGGCAGGCGCCTCGCCGATGACCTTGACGTTGGACTGGGTGACGGCATCGGTGATTTGATCGTTGACGGCGGTAGGGAAAGCCATGTTGAACTCCTTGGAGGGATGAAGTACGGCCGATGCCGTACGTGTTGGAAGAACGAGTCATCTATCGCGTTGTGAAGCCCGCTCCCGGCGCCTTTCGGCCTGTTTTGATGGTTGTCCGGGTCGGGTTAGGCAGCGGGTTTTCCGCTGTTTTCCGCATCGGCGCGCGACTCGTCCGATGACGCGGAATCGGGGGTCTTCGGGATCAGGCCGTTGTCCTTGGCGGCGTCGATCACGCTTTGCAGTTGTTTGGCGAGCGGCCCGAACTGCTGGTCGAAGCGGGCCTCGACTTCGAGCCGCACCAAGTGCGCGAGTTGGTCGGCGATCTGCGCGATCATCGGCCGCTCGCCGGCGCCGGCGCCCGGCTGCGGCCTGGGCGGGCGCAGGTCGTCGAGCGAGGTCGCTCGTTCGACCGCGCCGAGCACCGCCGCCTCGGCTTCGCGTTCGGCGCGCGCGTCCTTGCGCACCGTCGCCTGAGTGCGGCGCAGGCTTTGCTCGATCACCTCCTCGATGCGCTGGCGCCCGGATTCGATCAGGTTGCCGGCCTGGGAACGACCGAGCTGGCCCACCGTCGGCCCGCCCGCCGGCGCCGCCGCGCGCGCCTTCGAGTCGGCGTCGATCGCATCCAGCGCCGCGCCGACCTGCGCGCGTTCGTCGTCGCTGAGTTCGCGCCCGAGCACGCGCAAGGCCAACAGGCCGACGTGATGATCGAGTTCGCTGCGCACCGGATCGGCCGCGCGGCGCGGCGGCGCGTCATTGCTCGCTGCGCCATCGCGCGCAGCGCCATTGCTCGCAGCGCCGTTCACGGCGACGCCGTCGGGAGTCGCGGCCGACATCAGCGCGCTCCCAGCTGTTTCACCAACGCGCCCAGCACTCGCTGCGGCTGCACGCCGACCAGCTTGGCCAAGGCGGCCAGGACCTGCTCGGGAGAGACCCCGGCCAGTCTGGTCAAGGCCTCGAGCACATCGGGGCGCAGGAAGCGTTCGATCAGCTCGTCGCCGTCCGCGGCCGGCTCGGCCGGCGGCACCGGATCTGCCGCCGGATCTGCCGCCGATGCGGTCGCCGGCTCCGCCGCGGGCGCGGGCGTCATCGCCTCGCCCGATGCCGCTTGCGCTGCCGACACCGCCCGCTCCACCGCCTGTTGCGATGCCGCTTGCGCAGTCTTGGCCGCCGGCTGATCGAACAGGCCTTCCAGCTCCTCGTGCAGCAGGTAATGCAGATTCTCGTCCATTGCGAACTCCGGTCTTACAAGGGATGCGATACGCAATGCGGTCGCCGATCAGGCCGGACCGGGCTTGCGCGTGACGGTGACGACGGACGCCGGCGCCTTGTATCCGGCGATCGCCGCGGTGATCTGGCGCGTGCCGGCAAGGCCCGCGAGCGGGCCGACCGTGGCCTGCCAGTACGCGGCCGAGACGCTGGCCACCAGTTGCTGCAATTGCGCGCCGAGGCTCGCCTGGGTCGGCGCGGACGCGTCGAAAGGCACCAGCTCGTAGGCCAGCAGCACGACCGTGCGCAGGAATTCGTCCTGGATGTCGCTATGTTCGACACCCGGCGCGTTCGACCCGAGCAAGTAGGAACGCCAATTGATGAACAGGTTCAGGACTCTGCTCAAGGCGGCGAACCAGACGCTGTGCAAGGGGCTGTCGCCGACCAGAGCCTCGACCAGCGCCTGGAACGCGGCGTAGGCGCGGTCGAGGTTGGCGACGCTGGCGATCAAGGCGGTCGCCGCGCTCAGTTGTTCCTGGAGCACCGGCCTGCCGCCGACGAACAAGTCGGCCAGCGTCGCGGCATCGCGCACCAGCTTCATGAGCTGGCCGATCTGGGTGGCGCTCAGCGCCTGCGCGCCGGCGTACATCCAGCGCTCGTTCGCCGCACGCAGGCGGTCGGTGTCGATGTAGCCATCGAGCCGCCAGTCCCCGGCCGGAGCGAACCGGTCCGCCGCCGCGACGATCGCGTCGCCGCCCGGGCGGGTGTCGAACGCGACGAACGGGTACTTGGAGGCGATGAAGCTGCGGTAGTGGCCGGCCTGGCCGAGCCGGAACCCCAGCAGGCTGGTATTCGCGGTCAATGATTCGTAGTAACTCGGCCCCTGCGCCGAAGCGGGCCGGTCGAACGCTGCGCACAGGGCCATCGCGCTGCGCTGGCCGGCGGCGTCGACCCGCGCGCGCGTGCGCGCGCCGGCGAGGTCGTAGCGACGCAAGGTCAGGCCGTCGCAGGTCAGGCTGTCGTTGCCGAACATCTCGTCGAGCAAGCCCGACACGTCGCGGCTGCGATGCGGCGGCGCGCCGGAGGCGCCGGGCGCGTCCTCGGCCTGGCGTCCTTTGGCTGCGGCGAGGCAGGCGAATACATAGTCCGAATAAGCGCGATAGAACCCGGTTCCGGGCAGCCGCAGCGAGTACGCCATGGCGTAGCCGATCATCGAACGGTTGTCGGAGGCCACGCCCGTGCCTGGGCCGCAGTCGATGCGCTGGGTCAGCTGCAGGGCCCGCGCGCCGGCGCCGGCGCCGAAGAAGCGGGTCAGCTCCGGGCCCGGCTCGACCTGCAGTTGCGCGCTGAGGAAGGCCAACGACTCGGCGTAGCGGCCGGCCTCGTGCTCGCCGCCGGGCAGGTCGATGCCGATCACCTCGCCCAGGGTCGGGTCCTCGAACAGCGGCAGGATCCTGGCACTGAGTTCGCGTCCGAGCGCCTGCGCATCGGCACCGTCCGACGACGTCTGCGCCAGCAGTTTGTACTGGGTCTGGCGGGCCTGGTTGTAGCTCGCCGCGACCGCGTTGGCGGCGCGGATGTCTTCCTCGCCGATGGCCGCCTGCACGTGCGCGACGCCCTGCAATTCGAGATAGCGCAGGCTCATCGCCATCCATTGCAGATAACGCGCTTCGCCATCGGGTTCGGCGCGCAGCTTGCCGATCGCGAACCGGCGGGCGCGGTAGACATCGTCGCGCGGCGTGTAGCGGCTGGCGCCGTAGACTCTGCGGTTGAAGTAACGCAGCGCCGGCATCAACTGGTCGAGCGTCGTCGAGGTGGCCGGCTTGACGCCCTTGGCCAGACCTTCGAGCGCGCCGCGCACGCTCTTGTACAGCACCGGGTCGGTGGCGGCGATGCCGCGGCGCAGGTTCAGGCCGAGCCAGCGGCTCAGGCAGACGCAGGCGATGTAGAGGTCTTCGGCGACGCACTCGCCGCACTCGTAGCGCACCCGATGGCCGCGCGCGGCCAGACCGGCAAGCGGGTTGCCTTCCTCCATCCACGCCAGCGCCTTGAGGAACAGCGACACCGCGCCGCGACCGGGCTGGGCGTCGTCGGCCTCGCCGCCGCCGAACAGCGCGGCCAGCGACAACTGCTGTCCCTGGGCGATGGCGACGGTGGCCTGCACCTCGAGCGCGCCGTCGCGGCCCTGCCGCTTGTACGCCACCGGCAGCTGCAGCGCGTCGCCGGCCACCGACGCCGGATCTTCGACCGGCAGGATGCCGGCGAAGGGGCTGTCGTAGTCGAAGCGATAGCTCGGCAATGTCAGCGACGGCAAGGCGAAATAAGCCATGACCCGGGTCCTGTGGGTGCGGTGCGGCGACGGCGGTCCGGCGCGGGCGTGGGTTCACGCCCGCGCGGGGACGGCGCGGCGATCAACTGCCTTTGCGGTTCTGCAGCAGCGAGGAGTACTTGGCGATGCTCGAGTCGATGCGGTCGATGGCGAAGCTCGCCGACTCGGCTTCCATCGCGCCGGCGGCCGCGGCGACCGCGGCGGCCGCGCCCATGAGGATGTCGGTGGCGAGAATGCCCAGCGCGTCCTCGGCGGCTTTCTCGAGCTGGTTGTCGACCAGATCCTGGGTCATCTGCCGCATCAGGATGCCTTGGCTCGCCAAGGCGATCTTGCTGACCCCGTCGAAGTATGCCGCGGCCGATTGCGCGACCAGGCCCGCGGCCTGGCTGATCATCATGTCCGGGCCGGTCGCGATCTGCGACGGCGCATACGAGGCGGTCTCGGCGTTGGTGAACTGCACCGCCTGCACGATCTGCTGATTGAGCGCGTCGGTCGGCGGCGGCGTCGGCGGCGGCGGCGGCGGCGGCGGGTCCACGCTCTTGGCCATCGCGAGGCTGCGCGCCGC
>NZ_JBPKJP010000152.1:0-6842 GCF_051217035.1 Lysobacter sp. 1R34A | reverse complement strand
GCTACGACGAAGTGAAGCAGTACGCCCAGGCCATGCTCGGCACCAAGATGGAGACCTACCAGTCGGCCGGCGTCGCCCTGCCGATCGATACGGTGCTGATCTCCGAAGGCATCGCGCAGCGCGAGCGCCGCGCCCAGGCTTTCGCGCAGGCGCGTGGTCAGTTGCACGGCGAGCAGCGAGTGGCCGCCGAGTTCGAAGAAATGGTCGTGGCGGCCGACACGCGGCAGGCCGAGCAGCTCGCACCAGATCGCCGCGACCTCGGTTTCGGTGTCGCCCTGCGGCGCCTCGTACTCGCGCGCCGCCACCGCCGAGGCGTCGGGCGCCGGCAGCGCCTTGCGGTCGAGCTTGCCGTTCGCGGTCAGCGGCCACGCCGTCAGGTTGACGAAGGCCGACGGCAGCATGTAGTCGGCCAGGCCCTTGGCCAGGCGCTCGCGCAGCGCCGCCGCCGACAGCTCGACGGCGTCCTCGGCGATCACATAGGCGACCAGGCGCTTGTCGCCGCCCTCGCCTTCGCGCGCGACGACCACGGCTTCGCGCACGCCTTCGCAAGCGGCCAGGCGCGCTTCGATTTCGCCGAGTTCGATGCGAAAGCCGCGGATCTTGACCTGGAAATCGTTGCGGCCGAGGAATTCGATGCTGCCGTCGTCGCGCCAGCGGCCGAGGTCGCCGGTGCGGTACAGGCGCGCGTCCGGCTCGTCGCTGTAGGGGTCGGCGACGAAACGTTCGGCGCTGAGTTCGTCGCGGTTGAGATAACCGCGGGCCACGCCGGGGCCGCCGATGTACAGCTCGCCGGTCACGCCGACCGGCACCGGCTCGCCGCGCGGGTCGAGCAGATAGACGCGGGTGTTGGCGATCGGCTTGCCGATCGGAATGCTGCGCGCGCCGTCGGGGACCGCGGCGATCTCGTGGTTGGTCGCGAAAGTGGTGGTCTCGGTCGGGCCGTAGCCGTTGACCAGGCGCCGCGGCCGCTGGGCGCGGCTCAACGCGCGCGCGACGCTGCGCGGGTCGAGCGCGTCGCCGCCGATCAGCAGGTGGTTCAATCCGGCGAAGGCCGGCGCCAAGGCATCGGCGTATTCGTTGAACAGGCCGACCGTGAGCCACAGCGCGGTTACGCCGCCGTCGATCAGGGCCGCGGCGAAACGCGCCGGATCCAGCACATCGGCGGCGGCGATTACCTCCAGCCGCGCGCCGTTGAGCAAGGCGCCCCACAGCTCCCAGGTCGACGCGTCGAAGGCCGGGTTCGCGCACAGGCCGATCACCTCGTCGACGCCGAACTGCGCGCATTCGTTATTGATCGCCAGTCGCAGCACGCTGCGGTGCTCGACCATCACCCCCTTGGGCAAGCCGGTCGACCCGGAGGTGTAGATCACGTAGGCGAGATGGCGCGAACCGAGCCCGGCCACGTCGGGCGCAAGGTCGAGCGGCGACGGCGACTGCGCATCGGCGATCCCGTCCATGGCCACGAACGCGGCCTCGGCCTGGGCCAGGGCAACGGTGGATTCGCGCAAGGCGGCCGGCGCCAGCAGCGCGCGAGGCGCGCTGTCGGCGAGCATGAAGGCCAGGCGTTCGTCGGGATGCTGCGGGTCCAGCGGCACGTAGCCGGCGCCGGCCTTGAGGATGCCGAGCACGCCGACGAGCAGTTCCAGGCCGCGCTCGGCGCAGATCGCAACGCGGTCGTCGGGCTGCACGCCCAAAGCGATCAGGCGATGAGCGACACGATTGGCGCAGCGGTCGAGTTCGGCGTAGCTCAGGCGGCGGCCGCGAAAACGCGCGGCGATCGCGGTCGGCCGCTCGGCCGCGCGCTGCGCGAACAGCTCGTGGATGCAACGCTCGTGCGGGTAGTCGGCGTCGGTAGCGTTGAAGCCGCGCAACACCTGCTCGCGCTGCTCCGCGCTGAGCAGCGGCAAGGCGTCGACGGTGCGCGCCTCGTCGCCGGCCATGGCTTCGAGCAGGCGGACGAAATGTCCGGCGTAGCGCTCGATGGTGGCGCGCTCGAACAGGTCGGTGGCGAAGGCCAGATTGCCTTCGAGGGTGGCGCCGGCGTCGGTGACCGCCAGTTCGATGTCGAAATGCGCGGTATGGCGGGCACCGCCGATCGCTTCCAGCGTCAACCCCGGCAGCTCCAGGGCGCCGCCGTCGGGGGTGTTGTTGAACGCCAGCATGCTCTGGAACAGCGGGCTGTAACTCAGGGTGCGCGCCGGCTGCAGCGCTTCGACCACCTGCTCGAACGGCACGTCCTGATGGGCGTACGCGTCCAGGGTGGTGGCCTTGACCTGGGCCAGCAGCGCGGCCACGCTCGGCGCCGCGCTGAGGTCGACGCGCAGCGCCAGGGTGTTGACGAAGAAACCGATCAGCGGCTCGAGTTCGGCGCGCTGGCGGTTGGCGACCGGGCTGCCGACGACGACCTGGTCCTGCCCGCTCAAACGCGACAGCAGCACCGACCACGCCGCCAGCAGGGTCATGAACAAGGTCGTGCCGTGGCGCTGCGACAGAGCGCGCAAGGACGCGGTCAGCTCCGGCGACAGGCTCAGGGCGACGCGGTCGCCGGCATAGCTCTGCAGCGGCGGGCGCGGACGGTCGGCCGGCAGCTCCAGCAAGGCCGGCGCGCCGCGCAGGTGTTCGCGCCAGAAATCCAGCTGCGCCTGCAGGGTTTCGCCCTGCAGCCACTGGCGCTGCCACAAGGCGTAGTCGGCATACTGGATCGGCAGCGCCGGCAAGGGGTCGGCGCGGCCCTGGTGAAACGCCGCATACATCGCGCTGACTTCGCGCACCAGCACGCCGAGCGACCAGCCGTCGGAAACGATGTGATGCTGGGTGACCAGCAGCACGTGCTCGTCTTCGGCCAGGCGCAGCAGACGGCCGCGGATCAGCGGACCGGTGGCCAGGTCGAACGGCGCCTGCGCTTCCTGCTCGGCCAATGCCGTCACCTCGGCCTCGCGCGCCTCGGCGGCGAGCGCGCTGAGGTCGTGTTCGATTAGGGCGAAGCCGACCTCGGCCGGCGCGATCGCCTGCACCGGCATGCCGCCGCCGTCGACGAAACTCGTGCGCAGGTTTTCGTGGCGCGCGACGATGCCGTCGAGGGTGCGCTTGAGCGCGCCGCGGTCGAGCGCGCCACTCAGGCGCAGCGCCGCCGGCATGTGGTAGGCGGCGCTGGCGGCGCGATCGAGCTGGTCGAGGAACCACAGGCGCTGTTGCGCCCACGACAGCGGCAAGGCGCCGCCGCGGTCGGCGCGGACGATCACGCTGTCGTCGGCGCGGCCGGCCTCGGCCAAGACCGCCGCCATCGCCGCCAGGCTCGGATGGGCGAACACCTCGCGCAAGGCCAGCTCGACACCGAGCGCTTCGCGCAGGCGGGTGACCAGTTGCACCGCGAGCAGCGAATGCCCGCCGAGTTCGAAGAATTGGTCTTGGCGGCCGGCGCGTTCCAGCCCGAGCAGTTCGCACCAGACCCGCGCCACGGTCCGCTCCAGTTCGCCTTGTGGCGCTTCGTACTCGCGCAGCGCGAGCGCGGACTGGTCCGGCGCCGGCAAGGCTCTGCGGTCGAGCTTGCCGTTCGGCGACATCGGCCAGGCGTCCAGAGTCACGAACGCGGACGGCAGCATGTACTCGGCGAGGTCGCGGGCGAGCGCGGCGCGCAGGTTCGCCGCCGATACGTCGGCACCTTCTTCCGCAAGCAGATAGGCGACCAGGCGCTTGCCGCCGGCCTGGTCATCGCGCGCGGTCACCACCGCCTCGCGCACGCCGGCGCAGGCGCACAGGCGCGCCTCGATCTCGCCGAGCTCGACCCGGAAGCCGCGGATCTTGACCTGGAAATCGTTGCGGCCCAGGTAGTCGACCGTGCCATCGGGCAACCAGCGGCCGAGGTCGCCGGTCTTGTACATGCGCGCCTCGGGATCGGCGACGAACGGGTCGGCCAGGAAGCGTTCGGCGCTGAGCTCGGGGCGACCGAGATAGCCGCGCGCCAGGCAGGCGCCGCCGATGTAGATCTCGCCGTTGACGCCGGGCGGCACCGGCTGGCGTTCGCCGTCGAGCAGGTAGATGCGCGCATTGGCGATCGGCGCGCCGATCGGCGGCGTCGCCGGCCACGCCGCCGGGTCGCCGGACAAGACATGGGCGGTGCAGACGTGGCTTTCGGTCGGGCCGTAATGGTTGTGCAGCTCGCGTCCGGGAACGCGGGCGAAGAAACTGCGGATCGCCGGGTTGACGAACAACTGCTCGCCGGCGGTAACCACGCGGGTCAGCGAGGGCAAGGCTTCGCCGTTGCGCTCGGCCGCCGCGACCAGGCCCTGGAAGGCCACGAACGGCAGGAAGATACGCTGCACTTCGTGGCGCTTGATGAAATCGACCAGCGCGAACGGGTCCTGCCGGGTCGCTTCGCGCAGCAGCATTAGGCAGCCGCCCGAGGCCAGCGTGTAGAACAACTCCTGGAAGGCGACGTCGAAGCCGAGCGCGGAGAACTGCAGCACCCTCTCGCCGGCGGCGCGACCGGCACGGTCGCGGCACTGCCAGTCGATCAGATTGACCAGCGGCGCCTGCGGCATCGCCACGCCCTTGGGCTGTCCGGTCGAGCCGGAGGTATAGATGACGTAGGCCAGATGCGACGGCGCCAGCCCGGCCACGAGCGGGTCGTGATGAGGCTGCGCGGCGAGCGCGGCGTCGCCGAGGTCGATCGACGGCACGCGGGAGGCGGACAACGCCGGCACCTCGGCGAGCAGGCCCGGCTGGCTCAGCAGCGCCAGCGGCGCGCTGTCGCCGAGCATGTAGGCCAGTCGTTCGTCCGGATACGCCGGATCCAGCGGCACGTAGCCGGCGCCGGCCTTGAGAATGCCGAGCACGCCGATCACCAGCTCCGGACCGCGTTCTGCGCAGATCGCCACACGGTCGTCCGGCTGGACCCCGAGCGCGATCAAACGGTGCGCGACCTGGTTGGCGCGGCGGTTGAGTTCGGCGTAACTGAGGCTGCAATCTTCGAACACCAGCGCACAGGCCTCGGGCGTGCTGCGCGCCTGCCGCTCGAAGACCTCGTGCAGCACCCGCGGCGGCGCGAACTCGACCGCGCTTTCGTTGAACCCTTCGAGCACGCGCTGGCGTTCGGCCGCGGCCATCAGCGGCAGGCGCGCGACCGGTTCGCCGCGGTCGGCGGCCAGGCCTTCCAGCACCCTGACGAAATAGCCGGCGTAGCGTTCGATGGTGGCGTGGTCGAACAGATCGCTGGCATAACCGATGTTGCCCTCGACCGCGCCGTCGATCTCGCGCAGGCCGAGCTCCAGGTCGAAATGGGCGGTGTAGCGCGAAGTGCCGAGCATCTCCAGGCTCAGCCCCGGCAAGGTCAGTTCGCTGTTGCCGGGGGTGTTGTTGAACGCCAGCATGGTCTGGAACACCGGCCCGTAGCTGAGGCTGCGCGCGGGCTGCAGCGCTTCGACGACCTGCTCGAACGGCACGTCCTGGTGAGCGTAGGCGCCGAGGGTGGCGGCCTTGACCTGGGCCAGCAAGGCGGCGACATCGGGCCGGCCGCTGAAATCGATGCGCAGGGCGATGGTGTTGACGAAGAAACCGATCAGCGGCTCGACTTCGCTGCGGCGGCGGTTCGCCACCGGGCTGCCGATCACCACTTCGTCCTGGCCGCTCAGGCGCGACAGCAGGGTCGCCCAGGCCGCCAGCAGGACCATGAACATGGTCGTGCCGTGGCGCTGCGAGAGCGCGTGCAGCGCGGTGGTCAGCTGCGCGCTCAGACGCAGGTCGACACGGCCGCCGGCATAGCGCTGCACCGGCGGGCGCGGCCGGTCGCTCGGCAATTCCAGCAAAGCCGGTGCGCCGCCGAGATGGCCGCGCCAGAAATCCAGCTGGCCCTGCAGCGCATCGCCCTGCAACCACTGGCGCTGCCACACCGCGTAGTCGGCGTACTGGATCGCCAGCGGCGGCAGCGGATCGGCCTGGCCCTGGCTGAAGGCGCTGTACAGCGCGGTGACTTCGCGCACCAGCACGCCGATCGACCAGCCGTCGGAGACGATGTGGTGCTGGGTCAGCAGCAGCACGTGCTCGTCGTCGGCCAACCGCAACAGGCGGCCGCGGATCAGCGGCCCGGTGGCGAGGTCGAACGGCGCGCGCGCTTCGACCGCGCCGAGTTCGGCGACGGCGGTTTCGCGCGCCTGCGGGTCGAGGACGCTCAGGTCCTGCCGCTCGAGGGCGAAGCCCTGCTCGCCCGGCGCGATCACCTGGGCCGGCACGCCGTCGACTTCGACGAACCGGGTGCGCAGGTTTTCGTGGCGCGCGATCAGGCGGTCGAGCGTGGCCTGGAGCGCGTCGCGGTCGAGACGGCCGCGCAGGCGCAGCGCCACCGGCATGTGATAGGCGGCGCTGGCGGCGGGGTCGAGCCGGTCGAGGAACCACAGCCGCTGTTGCGCCCACGACAGGGGCAGCACCGCGCCGCGGTCGGCGAGCGGGATCGTGGTCGCGGCCTCGTCGCCGCGCTGTTCGATGCGTTTCTTCAGCCGGTTGCGCAAAATCGCCTGTTTCAGCTCTTCCAGAGCCTGGTCCTGCTTATTCATCTACGGATTCCCTTTCCAGCAGCTTGCGCAATTCGTCTTCCGACATCGAATCCAACTCGTCCTGCATGTCGCCGAGTTCGTCGCCGAGGAAGACCTCGACCTGCAAGGCCTTGATCGCATCGGCCAGCACCGACAGCAGTGGACGTTCGAACAGCTCGCGCAGCGGCACTTCGACGTGGAACTGCTCGCGCACCCGGATCGCCAACTGCATGATCAGCAGCGAATGGCCGCCGAGTTCGAAGAAATGGTCGTGGCGGCCGACCCGCTCGATGCCCAGCAGGTCCTGCCAGATCG
>NZ_JBPKJP010000151.1:0-7073 GCF_051217035.1 Lysobacter sp. 1R34A | reverse complement strand
GCCTGGGCGGTGCGCGCGGCCTCGCGCCGCGCCGAGAGCACGCTCGCCGCATCGGTGCGCTCGGCCATCAGGCGCTCGGTTTCCTCGCGGGTCTGGCGCTCGCGGTTCGCCTCGGCGACGCGCAGGCTTTCGCGCATGCGCGGCAACGCCGGCGCCTGCGGGTCCATGCGCGCGAGCAGCTCCAGCAAGCGGCGCGATTCGGCCAGGTCGTCGTCGAGCAAGGCCTGCTCGCCGGCGATCACCACATACGGCTGCAACTCGTCGAGCGCGCCGATCACGTCGATCTGGCCGGGCTCCTTGTCGCGCAGGGCCAGGTAATAGTCGACCGCGCTGTCGCCGGCCGGGGTGTGGATGCGTTGTTCGCGCAAGGCCTGGGTGGCGCGTGCGCGCAAGCCTTCGATATCGAGTTCGTCCAGCGGCGCCGGCAACTCCAGCGCGGCATCGGCGACCGGCGCCGGCGAGGCGGTACTGTGCGGCGCTTCGGAACCGCAACCGCCGAGGGCGACGCCCAGGGCCAGACCGGCGATGGCGCACGCACCGGCTTTCGACCAACGACCGGCGGGCAACTCACACACCGGTTTCACAACGACCTTCACTGCCAACCCCCTGTACCGCTACTGCCGAATAACGTGCGCAGACTAGGCAAGCGATATGACGGCGCCGAGGCACCGCCGTTGCCGATCCTGTCCGGACTGCTGTCTGGGTGTCCCTGCCCGCGATTCCGCAGGTCCGTTGCGCGGCGCGATTATCGCCGCAATCGGCGATCGTGGGCGGAACCGCCGCAGGCCGGCATTCAGTGGCGATGCGCTACGGCCGCAGATGAACGACGGCGCCGGGCCTGAAATTGTATAGCGGGCTGGGCGGCTCCTAAGATGCCCGCCATGCCCGGCCCCTCCGCCATCGCGACCGCGTTCCGTTACCTCGTCTTCGGCGTGCTGATCGCCGTGATGCTGGTCAAGCCGGCGCTGACCTTCGCCACCGAAATCGGCGAACTCGCCGGGCCGGTCGCGGCGATGGCGCACGAGCACGCCGCCGGCAATCCTGACGCGGACACCGGCGCCAGCGCCGCCGACCGCGCCGACCCGGACGGCTGCGGCGACGCCCGCTGGCACCTGAGCCACTGCTGCGCCCTGCAAGCGGCGTTGCTGCCGCGTTTCGAGGTGGGCCTGCGCGTCGCCGGCCCGGCCGGCCCGGTGCCGGCGGTCTCGACCGCGTTCGTGCCGAGTCCGACCGCGGTGCCGTTCCGCCCGCCCATCTCCGCCTGATCCCGATGCAGGCCTGAGCCGGTCGCTCGCGCGCACCCTGCGGCGCCGCGTCGACCTGCGCGGGTCTTCGTCGCCGTGCGCTGCAGTCGCCACGGCGTCTTTCGAAATTCAGGAGAATTCCCCATGCGTTTGCGTCCGGCGGCCCTGGCCGTCCTGACGGCCGCGCTGTGCTTTTCTGCACAGGCGCGGCCTCCCGTGGCCGCGGTTTCGAATCAATCCGCTTCGAGCCCGTCCGCTTCTAATCCGTCCGCTCCTAATCAGTCCGCTCCTAATCCGCCCCCCTTCAACCCCACCGGCATCGTGCGCGCGACCTCGGTATTCACCCTGGACGATGCCTTCGCGCGCATCGGCGAGGCCCATCCCGATCTGCGCCTGTTCGGCCGCCAGCGTTCGGTGCTCGAAGCCGAGCGCGACCTCGCCGCGCAGCGTCCGGCCTGGGTCGCCGGCGCCGCGCTCGACAACGTGTCCGGCAGCGGCGCGGTCAGCGGGGTCAAAGGCGCCGAGCTCACCCTCAGCCTGGCTTCGGTGTTCGAACGCGGCGGCAAGCTCGACGCGCGCCGCGCCTTCGCCCAGAGCCGAATCGATGCGCTGGCGGTCGATCGCGAAAGCCGCCGGCTCGACCTGCTCGCCGAAACCGCACGGCGTTACCTCGGCATCGTCGCCGCGCAGCGCCGGATCGAGCTCGCCGAATTCGACATCGGCCAGCGCCAGCGCACCGTCGTCGCCGCGCGCCAGCGCCTGATCGCCGGCGCCTCGCCGGAATCGGGTCTGCTGACCGCGCAGGCGGCGTTGGCGCGCGCCGAACTCGACCGCGCGCGCAGCGAGCAAAGCCTGCTCGCCGCGCGCCAGCACCTGGCCGCGCTGTGGGGCGAACGCGACCCGGGTTTCGCCGGCGTCGCCGGCGATCCGTACGCGTTGCCGAAGATCGAGGACGCCACCGCCCTGACGGGTTTGCTCGAACGCAGCCCGGAGCTGGCCCGGTTCGCCGACGCGCGCCGGATCGGCGAGGCGCGTGTGCGTCTGGCGCAGAGCCAGGCAGCGGCCGACATCGATTGGCAGGTCGGCGTGCGGCGCCTGCAGGACGGCGGCGACACCGCGCTGATCGGCAGCGTGTCGATGCCGCTCGGCGCGCGCAGCCGCGCCGAGCCCGGCATCCGCGGCGCCGAGGCCGAGCTGGCGCTGCTCGAAACCGAGCGCGAGGCCAAGGGCCTGTCGCTGTACTCGACCCTGGTCGAAGCGCACGGCCGCTATCGGGTCGGCGCGCTCGAGGTCGCACGGCTCAAGGACGAGGTGCTGCCGCGCATGAGCCGCGCCGAGAACGCCGCCGAGTACGCCTACCGCGCCGGCGCGATCAGCTACCTGGAGCTCGCGCTGCTGCAGGCCGATAGCGTGGCCGTGCGCAGACAGCGCCTGGATACCGCGCTCGACGCGCAACTGGCGCTGATCGAGATCCAGCGCCTGACCGGCGAATCCTTCGTCGCATCGACCGCCCCCGCAGGAGCCGCCCCATGAAGCCCGAACTGTCGATCGCCGCGGCCCTGTTGGCGCTGACCCTGAGCGCCTGCGGCGGTTCCGAAAGTCCCGATGCCGGCAAGGCCGGCACTTCTAACGCCGAAACCGCGCACACCGACGAAGCAGACGACACGCACCGCCACGGCGAAGGCGAAGCCGGCCACGGCGAGAATGCCAAGGCGGCGGAGGAAGCCGAAAGCACGACGATCCCGGCCGCGATCGCTCAGCGCTCCGGCATCGTCGTCGCCGCGGCCGGGCCCGGCATCATCGCCGACGAACACGAAGTGCAGGGCCTGGTCACGCCGCTGGAAGGCCGCATCGCCAACATCACCGCGCGCTATCCCGGCCCGGTGCGCTCGCTGCGGGCCAACGTCGGCGACCGCGTCCGCGCCGGCCAGACCCTGGCCACGGTCGACAGCAACCTCAGCCTGACCACCTACGCCATCGCCTCGCCGATCACCGGCGTGGTGCTGGCGCGCAACGCCTCGGTCGGCGAAGTCGCGATCGAAGGCGCCACCCTGTTCGAGGTCGCCGACCTGTCGACCTTGTGGGTCGACCTGCACGTGTTCGGCGCCGACGCCTCGCACCTGCGTCCCGGCGTGCCGGTCACGGTGATGCGCATGGGCGAGGAACAGGGCGTGGAAACCACGCTCGACCGAATCCTGCCGGGCACCGCGACCGCGAGCCAGAGCACCGTCGCGCGCGCTTCGATCGCCAACGCCGACGGCCTGTGGCGGCCCGGTTCGGCGGTGCGCGCGCGGGTCACCGTCGAACAGCAACCGGTGTCGCTGGCGGTGCCGCTGACCGCGCTGCAACGCATGGACGAACGCGACGTGGCGTTCGTGCGCGAAGGCGAACGTTACGTCGCCAGGCCGGTCCGGGTCGGCCGCCGCGATGCGCGCCGCGTGGAAGTGCTGTCCGGTCTGCGCGCCGGCGAGCAGGTGGTGGTCGAGCAGAGCTTCCTGATCAAGGCCGACATCGAGAAATCGGGGGCTTCGCATGAGCATTGACACGAACCCCCGGCCGGACCCGGCGCGCCATCAGTCACCTTCCGGCCTGCTCGAACGCATCCTGCGCTTCGCGATCGGCCACCGCTGGCTGATGCTGGCGCTGACCGGCGCGCTGATCGCGATCGGCGTGTGGAGCTTCCGGCAACTGCCGATCGACGCCACCCCCGACATCACCAACGTGCAGGTGCAGATCAACACCCAGGCACCGGGCTATTCGCCGCTGGAATCCGAGCAGCGAGTGACCTTTCCGATCGAGACCGCGCTCGCCGGCCTGCCGAAACTCGACTACACCCGCTCCCTGTCGCGCTACGGCCTGTCGCAGGTGACGGTGGTGTTCAAGGACGGCACCGACCTGTACTTCGCCCGGCAACAGGTCGCCGAACGCCTGCAGCAAGTGAAGTCGCAGATCCCGGCCGGCCTGGAACCCGAGCTCGGCCCGACCGCGACCGGCCTGGGCGAGATATTCATGTACACCGTCGACGCCGAGCCGAAGGCGCGCAAGGCCGACGGCACGCCGTACAACGCCACCGACCTGCGCACCCTGCAGGACTGGGTGATCCGCCCGCAGTTGCGCAATACGCCCGGCGTCACCGAGGTCAACACCATCGGCGGTTATGCGCGGCAGATCCATATCACTCCGGACCCGGCGCGGCTGGTGGCGCTGAACCTGACCCAGCGCGACGTGGTCGCCGCGCTCGCCGCCAACAACCAGAACGTCGGCGCCGGCTACATCGAACGCAACGGCGAGCAGTTCCTGGTGCGGGTGCCGGGTCAGATCGCCGGCATCGAGGCGATCGGCGAGATCGTGCTCGACCGCCGCGACGGCGTGCCGATCCGGGTCCGCGACGTCGCCACGGTCGGCGAAGGCCCCGAGCTGCGCAGCGGCGCGGCCACCCAAAACGGCCACGAGGTCGTGCTCGGCACGGTGTTCATGCTGGTCGGCTCCAACAGCCGCGACGTCTCGCAGGCGGCCGCGGCGAAACTGCAGCAGGCCAACGCCAGCCTGCCGAAGGGCGTCAGCGCCAATCCGGTCTACGACCGCACCTCGCTGGTCGACCGCACCATCGCCACGGTGTCGAAGAACCTGATCGAAGGCGCGCTGTTGGTCGTGGTGGTGCTGTTCCTGCTGCTCGGCAATTTCCGCGCCGCCTTGATCACCGCGCTGGTGATTCCGCTGGCGATGCTGTTCACCATCACCGGCATGGTCCGCGGCGGCGTGTCCGGCAATCTGATGAGCCTGGGCGCACTCGACTTCGGCCTGATCGTCGACGGCGCGGTGATCATCATCGAGAACTGCCTGCGCCGGTTCGGCGAAGCCCAGCATGCGCTCGGCCGAGAGATGAGCGCCGACGAACGCCACGGCCTCACCGCCTCGGCCACCGCCGAGGTGATCCGCCCGAGCCTGTTCGGCCTGGGCATCATCGCCGCGGTGTACCTGCCGATCTTCGCGCTCAGCGGCATCGAGGGAAAAATGTTCCATCCGATGGCGATCACGGTGGTGCTGGCGCTGACCGGCGCGATGCTGCTGTCGTTGACCTTCGTTCCGGCCGCGGTCGCGACCTTCCTCGGCGGCAAGGTCGCCGAGAAGGAAAACCGCGCGATGGCCTGGCTGCGCCGCCGTTACGAGCCGGTACTGGCCTGGGCCTTGCGCAGCCGGATGACGGTGCTGACCGGCACCGCGGCGCTGGTGATCCTCAGCGGCGCGGTGGCGATGCGCATGGGCAGCGAGTTCGTGCCGAGCCTCGACGAAGGCGACGTCGCGGTGCAGGCGATGCGCATTCCCGGTACCAGCCTGGCCCAGTCGGTGACCATGCAGAAGACCATGGAGCAGGCGTTTCTGGCGATGCCGGAGGTCGAACGGGTATTCAGCAAGATCGGCACCGCCGAGGTCGCCAGCGACCCGATGCCGCCTTCGGTCGCCGACACCTTCCTGATGCTCAAGCCGCGCGCGCGCTGGCCCGACCCGGGCAAGACCAAGGCCCGGCTGATGGAAGAAATCGAAGCGGTCGCGCGTAGCCTGCCCGGCAACAACTTCGAGTTCACCCAGCCGATCCAGATGCGCATGAACGAGTTGATCTCCGGCGTGCGCGCCGACGTCGCGATCAAGGTCTACGGCGACGATCTGCAGCAGTTGCTCAAGATCGCCCGGCAGATCGAGGCGGTGGCCAAGCAGGTGCCCGGCGCGGCCGACGTCAAGGCCGAGCAGGTCACCGGCCTGCCGATGCTCAGCGTCGAACCCGATCGCCGCGCGCTGGCCGTGTACGGGCTCAACCCGGCCGCGGTGCAGGACACCGTGGCGACCGCGGTCGGCGGCGAAGTCGCCGGGCAGTTGTTCGAAGGCGATCGCCGCTTCGACCTGGTGGTGCGCCTGCCCGAACGCCTGCGCCAGGACACCGCGGCGCTGTCCGACCTGCCGGTGCCCTTGCCGGCGCGCAGCGAAGGCGATCGCGACGAGTCCAGCCGCGACGCGACCTGGAGCTCGGGCGCGCCGCGTACCGTGCCGTTGCGCGAAGTGGCCAAGCTCAACTCGATTCTCGGCCCGAACCAGATCAACCGCGAGAACGGCAAACGCCGCATCGTGGTGACCGCCAACGTGCGCGATCGCGATCTCGGCGGCTTCGTCACCGAACTGCGGCAGAAACTCGATGCCCAGGTGAAGGTGCCCGAGGGTTACTGGATCGGCTACGGCGGCACCTTCGAGCAATTGATCTCGGCCAGCCGGCGCCTGGCGGTGGTGGTGCCGGTGACCCTGGTGCTGATCTTCGCCTTGTTGTTCATGGCCTTCGGTTCGGCCAAGGACGCCGCCATCGTCTTCAGCGGTGTGCCGCTGGCCTTGACCGGCGGCGTGATCGCGCTGGCCCTGCGCGGCATTCCCTTGTCGATCTCGGCCGGGGTGGGCTTCATCGCCCTGTCCGGCGTGGCGGTGCTCAACGGCCTGGTGATGATCGCCTTCGTCCGCAAGCTGCGCGAACGAGGCCACCCACTCGACAACGCCATCGTCGACGGCGCCCTGGGCCGTTTGCGGCCGGTGCTGATGACCGCGCTGGTGGCCTCGCTGGGCTTCATCCCGATGGCCTTCAACGTCGGCGCCGGCTCGGAAGTGCAGAGGCCGCTGGCGACGGTGGTGATCGGCGGCATCGTCTCCTCGACCCTGCTGACCCTGCTTGTGCTGCCGGTGCTGTACCGCTGGCTGCACCGCAACGACGCCGGCGAGCGCAAGCTCGATCCGCGACCGGCGCCGGCCGCGGCGGAACCCTCGCCCGCCCGCTGAGGCGGCGCCCCGGCG
>NZ_JBPKJP010000150.1:0-7210 GCF_051217035.1 Lysobacter sp. 1R34A | reverse complement strand
CCGCGGCTTTCGCCTCGCGCGCTTCGCGTTCGGCCTTGGCCTTGGCGGCGGCGCGGCGTTGCGCCTCGGCGCGGGCGGCCGCGGCGCGCAGCTTCGCCAGCAATTGCTCCAGGCCCTTGGCGTCGCGGCCGAGCTCGCGCTCGCGGGTGCTGCGGTCCTGGTACTTTTCGTTGATCTGCGCGACCAGCGCGGCACGCGCCTTGCGGTCTTTCTCGAGCTGGCCGAGCTGGCTGCGCTGCTGCTTGCGGGTGCTGTCGAGGGTCAGGCGACGCTCGACGATCTCGCGCTCGACCGCATCGAGTTCGCGCAGTTGCGTATTGAGTTCGCCGATGCGGCGCGCGCGGTCGCGCTGGACGTAACCGTGGTAGGTGAGGATGCGGCCGCTGTCGGCGACCTTGTCCTGCGAAAGCAGCAACTTCAGCGGGGCATCGTTGCCCTGCGCATAGGCCGCGCGAACCAGCCGTGCGAGCTCCTGCCGCTGCGCGCCGAGCTTGCCGTTGAGTGCGTCGCGGCGGCTCTGCAGTTCCTTCAAGGCGGCCTGCTCGCGCGCCAGCCGCGCCTCGGTCTCGCGCAGGGCGCGATTGGAATGGCCGACCTGTTCGTCGGCGGCGCGCAGCCGCTGCGAGGCATCGCCGCGCTGGCCTTCGAGCCGGCGCCGCTCGGCGGCGACCGACTTCAACTCGGTCTTGATCTTCTCGAGCTTGCGTTCGGTTTCGCGGCTGCTGTTCTGCGCCGCCGCCATCGCGCTCGATACAGGCAGCAGCAGCGACACCGCGACGAACGCGATCGCCGCCAGCGCCGGCCAGGCCCGCGCACGCAGTTGATGCAGCTCGCGCAGTTGGGGCATCAGCGCTCCAGCAGGCTTTGCCCGGTCATTTCGGCCGGTTGCGCCAGGCCGAGCAGATCGAGCATGGTCGGGGCGACGTCGCGCAGGGCGCCGCCGCTGCGCAGGCCGGTCTTGCGCGAGCCGACATACACGAAGGGCACCGGCCCGACCGTGTGCGCGGTGTGCGGCTGCCCGGTCTCGGGGTCGCGCATCATTTCCAGGTTGCCGTGGTCGGCGGTGATCAGCAGGGCGCCGCCGACTTCGCGCACCGCCGCGGCAACCGCGCCGATCGCCAGGTCGACCGCTTCGGCGGCCTTGATCGCCGCGCCCAGATCGCCGGTATGGCCGACCATGTCGGGGTTGGCGATGTTGCAGACCGCCACGTCGATGGCGCCGGAACGGATCGAGGCGACCAGCTGCTCGGTCAGCTCGGGGCAGCTCATTTCCGGCTGCAGGTCGTAGGTCGCGACCTTGGGGCTCGGGATCAGGATGCGGCTTTCGCCGGCATACGGTTCCTCGCGCCCGCCGCTGAAGAAGAAAGTCACGTGCGCGTACTTCTCGGTCTCGGCGATGCGCAACTGGGTCAGGCCGTTCGCGGCCAGCAGCTCGCCGAGGGTGTTGTGCAGATCGTCGGGGCCGAACGCGACCGGCGCCGGCAGCCGGGCGTCGTACTCGGTCAGGCAGACGAAGCGCGACAGCCGCGGCCGGCGCGCTTCGTAGCCGGCGAACGCGGGATCGACGAAGGCCGCGGTCAGCTGGCGGGCGCGGTCGGCGCGGAAATTCATGAACACGACCGCGTCGCCGTCGGCCATCGCCGCGCTGGCGCCGACTTCGCCGGTGACGATCACCGTCGGAGCGACGAACTCGTCGGTCTCGCCGCGCGCATACGCGGCCTCCAGGCCGGCGAGCGCGCTCGCGGCGCGGTGCTCGCTGGCGGCGTCGACGATCGCGTGCCAGGCGCGCAATTGGCGATCCCAGCGCTGGTCGCGGTCCATCGCGTAGTAGCGGCCGCTGATCGAGGCGATGTGCGCATTGCCGACCTGGGCGCACACCTGCTGCAGGCGTTCCAGGCTCGGCGCGGCCGATTTCGGCGGCATGTCGCGGCCGTCGAGGAAGGCGTGCACAGCGACCCGGGCCACGCCTTCGCGGCGGGCCAGTTCGAGCATGGCGAAGAGGTGCTGCTCGTGACTGTGCACGCCGCCCGGCGACAGCAGGCCCATCACGTGCAGGGTGGCGCGGTTGGCCTTCGCCGCGGCGCAGGCCGCGCGCAGTTCCTGATTGGCGTAGAAGCTGCCGTCCTCGATCGCCGCGTCGACCCGGGTCAAGTCCTGGTAGACGATGCGACCGGCGCCGAGATTCATGTGGCCGACTTCGGAATTGCCCATCTGCCCGTCCGGCAGGCCGACGTGGCGGCCTTCGGTGTGGATCAGGGTGTGCGGTGCGCTCGCGAGCAGGGCGCGCCAGTTCGGCAGGGTCGCCTGGGCCAGGGCGTTGTCGGCGGGATCGTCGCGATGGCCCCAACCGTCGAGGATCAACAACACTACGGGCTTGGGGCGGGAAGGCGCTGACACGTCGGAAGTTCCTATGACTTGGGGCAGGGGCCGCCGCGGGCGGGTCCTGCGATTGTAGCGAAGCGCCGCATGAAGCCCCGAACAACAGGCGCGCCGGCGCGGGCCGGGCACGACCCGGCTCGTTGCGGCGCCGGCAAGTGCTTGATCCTCAACGCCCGGTCGCGGCCGAAGCAGGATTTGTTCGCGCGGCTGTAAACCGTTTGCGCAGTGCCCGCATCTCAATCCCTGTCCACTACACAACGGAACACGCCATGACGAGCCCCCGCCTCACTCTCAGCCTCTCGGTCCTGATCGCGCTGTCCTCGCCGCTGGCGTTCGCCGCCGAGGGCGTCAGCAAGGTCAACGGCAGCATCACGGTCGGCTCCGGCGAAAGCCAAGGCACGCTGGAAACCGTCAACGGCAGCATCAAGATCGGCGACAACGCCCGCGTCGCCGACGCCTCGACCGTCAACGGCAGCATCAGCGTCGGCGAACGCAGCCAGACCGGCGGCCTGGAGACGGTCAACGGCAGCATCCGCGTCGCCAGCGACGTCACCGCCAGCGACGGCCTGGAAACCGTCAACGGCGGCATCTTCGTCGACCGCGGCGGCACCGTGCGCGGCGACGTCGAGACCGTCAACGGTGCGATCGGCTTGGTCGACACCGATGTCACCGGCGGCATCGAAACCGTCAACGGCGACGTCACCGTCGGCGTCGGCTCGCACGTCAGCGGCGGCATCCGCTACACGAAGCCCAACGGCATGAGCATCAAGCTCAAGCCGCGCAACCCGCGCGTGGTGATCGGCCCGAACGCGCGCGTCGACGGCCCGCTGGTGTTCGAACGCGAAGTCACCCTGTACGTGCACGCCACCGCCAAGACCGGCCCGATCCGCGGCGCCACCGCGATCGCCTTCAACACGCCGACGCCGCCGGCCGAGTAAGCGCCCGGCGCTCGCGATCCGGCCCGTTCCGATCGACCGGCACGGGCCGCGATTCCAGCCGTTCGCGCCGAGACCCCGGCGAATCCGGGCCGAACCGCGCCATCCGGCGCAGTCGCGACCCCGCCAGCGGCCAGGCACGGGACAACGCCCCCGCGACGTTGCCCCTAGAATGGACCTCCCCCACCCCCGGCCCACCGGCCGCTCCTGGAGGTCTGATGTCCCGTACCCCGCTCCTCACCGCCACCTCGCTGGTGGCCGCCGCCCTGGTGTTGTCGGCCTGCAACAAGCCGGCCGAAACGCCGGAGGCGAAGGCTCCGGCCGGCGCCCCGGCCGCCCCGCCGAGCGCCGCCGCCGATCACGCCTTCGATGGCGCGATCAACGCCGCCGACTTCGCCCGACACGTCAAGGTCCTGGCCTCCGACGAGTTCGAGGGCCGCGCGCCCGGCAGCGCCGGCGAAGAAAAGACCGTCCAGTACCTGGAAGCGCAGTTCAAGCGCCTCGGCCTGAAGCCCGGCAACGGCGACAGCTATTTCCAGACCGTGCCGATGGTCGAGACCACCGCCGACGAAGCCACCTCGCTCAAGCTCGAGGTCAAGGGCCAGCCGCGCGAACTCAAGTTCGGCAGCGACATGGTCGTCGGCACCCGCACCGGCCAGGCCGAGGTCAAGCTCGACGCCAGCGACCTGGTGTTCGTCGGCTACGGCGTCAACGCGCCCGAGCAGAAGTGGAACGACTACGCCAGTGTCGACGTCAAGGGCAAGACCGTGGTGATCCTGGTCAACGACCCGGGTTTCCACAGCCAGGACGCGACCTTGTTCGAAGGCCGCCGCATGACCTATTACGGCCGCTGGACCTACAAGTTCGAAGAAGCCGCCCGCCAGGGCGCGGCCGCCGCGCTGATCGTCCACGACGACGCCGGCGCCTCCTACGGCTGGGACGTGGTCAAGAACTCCTGGTCCGGCGCGCAGTTCGACCTGCCCGCGAAGGACGATCCCGAACCGCGCCTGCCGGTGCAGGGCTGGATCACCGGCGACAGCGCTCGCAAGCTGCTCGGCGACCTCGGCCAGAACCTCGACGAGCTCTACAAGGCGGCCGGCAAGCGCGGCTTCAAGGCGATCCCACTGCAGGCCAAGGCCTCGGTCGAGTTGAAGAGCAAGATCAGCGAAAAGTCCTCGCGCAACGTGATCGCCCGCCTCGACGGCGCCAAGCGGCCCGACGAAGCCATCGTCTACATGGCGCACTGGGATCACCTCGGCAACCACACCGGCGAAGGCGGTCACGAAGGCCACGGCGCCGGCGACGGCAAGGCCGGCGGCGCCGACACGATCTACAACGGCGCGATCGACAACGCCTCCGGCGTGGCCGGCATCCTCGAGATCGCCGAGGCCTTCAGCAAGCAGACGCCGCCGCCGGACCGCTCGCTGCTGTTCGTTTCGGTGACCCTGGAGGAGTCGGGCCTGCTCGGCTCCAAGTACTACGTCGCCCACCCGACCGTGCCGCTCAACAAGACCGTGGCGGTGATCAACCTCGACGCCATGCCGATCATCGGCAAGGCCAAGGACTTCACCGTGGTCGGCTACGGCAGCTCGGAGCTCGAGGACATCCTCAAGACCATCGCCGACGGCCAGGGCCGCGTGCTGCATGCCGAAGCCACTCCGCAGGACGGCTTCTACTTCCGCTCCGATCACTTCAACTTCGCCAAGGCCGGCGTGCCCGCGCTGTACGCCAAGGGCGGCGACGACCTGCTCGAAGGCGGCACCGAGGCCGGACAGAAAGCCCAGGTCGACTACCGCGACAACCGTTACCACAAGCCGGCCGACCAGTTCGATCCGAACTGGAAGCTCGACGGCGTGGTCCAGGACCTCGACGCGCTGTACGGCGTCGGCAAGGTGCTCGCCGGCAACGAGCAGTGGCCGAACTGGTACGAAGGCAACGCCTTTCGCGCCGCGCACGACAAGTTGATGGCTCCGGCCAAGTAAGCGCCGCGCAAGCCGCTGGGCGATCGCCAAACGGCGCCCGGTCGCCCACGACCGCAAAGCGACCCGACGACGGCGCCCCCTGGGCGCCGTCGTTTTTTCCGCTAGGCTTTGCAGGCCGCGTCCCGCGGCCACGGGGAACGCGCATGTCCATGACCGTCGCTTATTGGTGCCTGTTGATCGCCGCGTTACTACCCTATCTGTGGGCCGCCGTCGCCAAGGGCAGCGGCGAGCGCTACGACAACCGCGATCCCCGCGCCTGGCAGACCCGCCAGGACAACCCGCGCAGCAACGCGGCCTATGCCGCCCACCTCAACGCCTTCGAGGCCTTCGCCCCGTTCGCCGCCGGCGTGCTCGGCGCGCAGATGACCGGCGTCGACACCGGCGTCATCGCCGGCCTGTCGGTGGCCTTCATCGGGTGCCGCGTTTTGCACGGCGTGTTCTATCTGACCCGCCAGGCTCCCTTGCGCAGCCTGGCCTGGGTGGCCGGCTTCGGCTGCGTGGTCGCCCTGCTCGTACAAGCCGCCCTGGCGGCGGCCTGATCGTTCGCCGCGACCCTGTACGCCTTCGATTTCAAGAGCCAGGCATGAACCCCGCACCGAGTTCCGAGCACCAGGATTTCGCCGACGCCCTGCGCCGCGACGGTTTCCGTTTCGTTGCCGGCGAGGACATGCGCACGCATCTGCTGCGTCACGGTTCGCTGCAGGACTGGGCCGCCTTCGCTCACAGTTGGAACGACCTGGCGCCGGACAGCTACCTCGCCAGCGTCGGCCGTCATCGCCGCCGTCGCCACGCCGTGTTCCGCGCCGATCGAAACGGCGCGATCGCGCGCCAGCGGCATCAGCCGCACTACCAAAGCCTGAATTACAACGCCTTGCAGGGCGATATCGAACGCTGGTTCGAGCCGGTAAGCGACGACGTCGCCCACGGTGCCACCTTGGCGACCATTCTCGGCTTTTGCCGCGAGTTCTTCGGCCTGCTGGCGCCGCAGGTGCCCGGCTGGCATATCGAACTGCACCAGTTCCGCATCGAAGCCCGCGGCGACGAAGCAGGCCAGCCCACGCCCGAAGGCGTGCACCGCGACGGCGTCGACTATGTCCTGGTGCTGCTGATCGACCGCCACAACATCGTCAGCGGCACGACCACCATCCACACCGCCGACGGCGGCCTGCTCGGCAGCTTCACCCTGACCGCCCCCCTCGATGCCGCCCTGGTCGACGACGCCCGCGTCTTCCACGGCGTGACCGCGGTAACCCCGCAAGACCCGACGCGCGAAGCGCATCGCGATGTGCTGGTGGTGACGTTCCGGGCGGTGGGCGACTGAGTTGGAATTACTGGCCTGCGGTAAGGGACGCAGCCACGGGAGACGACGCAGTCGCGACTTGCGTCGCTCCTCCCCGGAGCCACCGCGTCAGTGCGCTGCGAACTGCCCTCTGTAGGAGCGACGTAAGTCGCGATCAAGGGACGCGCCGAGACGACAATGCGAATGCTATCCATCGAAGCGGCGTGCGTTCGCCAGGGTAGGAGCGGCGCGAGCCGCGACATCGCCGTTGCGGTCTTGCGGCGCACGGTTCAAGCCGGCAGTTACCCGCCGCTTGAGTAGCGGAAGCGTTGGGTTGGATATTGATGTTTCTTGAAGGGCGCGCTGCAGGACCGACGCAGCGCGGCCGCGGCTCGCGCCGCTCCTGCCCCGGCGATAACACGCCGCTTCGGCCCATGACGAAGGCCTTGCGGCCTCAGCGCGTGCCTTGGTCGCGACTGACGTCGCTCCTGCGGTGGAATCAGGCGCCCGGGTAAATGGATCGCGCAAAGAAAAACGCCGCAACCTGTGGGTTGCGGCGTTTTAGGGTAAAGCCCCTGGCGATGACCTACTCTTGCATGGCTTAGGCCACACTACCATCGGCGCATGTGCGTTTC
>NZ_JBPKJP010000149.1:0-7257 GCF_051217035.1 Lysobacter sp. 1R34A | reverse complement strand
AGCGCGCCGCCTCGCTGCGGCCCCGCAGCGGTGGCCAGGCCCGGCCTGCGCGAGGGCGGCGAGAGCGAAACCGGCGAAAGCGCAGCCGGTGCGCCGCTGCGCCCGCCGGCACGATGCGCGACAATGGCGGTCTTCTTCCTTCGATCGCGACCGCCGCCGCATGGACACCGCCTCGCTCTACGCCCTTTCCGAGCGCTATTACCTGCCCGTCTACCGCCCGCGCCGGATCGTGCTCGAACACGGCAAGGGCTCGCGAGTCTGGGACCTCGACGGCCGCGAGTACGTGGACTTCGGCGCCGGCATCGCGGTCAACGCGCTCGGCCACGCGCATCCGGCGCTGGTTCAGGCGCTGACCGAACAGGCCGGCAAGCTCTGGCATACCAGCAACGTATTCATCAGCGAGCCGCCTTTGCGCCTGGCCGAGCAACTCGTGTCCGCGGCCGGTTTCGCCGAGCGCGTGTTCCTGTGCAATTCCGGCGCCGAAGCCAACGAGGCGGCGATCAAGCTGGCGCGCAAGTGGGCTACCGCGCAGGGCCGCGAGCCCGAGCGCCGAGTGATCCTGAGTTTCCGCGGCAGCTTCCACGGCCGCACCCTGGCGGCGGTCACCGCGACCGCGCAGCCGAAATACCACGAGGGTTTCGAGCCGCTGCCGCCGGGCTTTCGCTACAGCGATTTCAACGACCTGGCCGCGGCCGAGGCGGCGATGGCCGCGGGCGATGTCTGCGCGGTGCTGGTCGAGCCGGTCCAGGGCGAGGGCGGGGTCACTCCGGCCACCGCCGAGTTCCTCAGCGGCTTGCGCGATCTGTGCGAACGCCACGACGCCTTGCTGATCCTCGACGAGATCCAGTGCGGCATGGGCCGCAGCGGGCGCCTGTTCGCCTGCCACGGTTACGAGGTCGTGCCGGATGTGGTGACCCTGGCCAAGGCGCTCGGCAGCGGCTTCCCGATCGGCGCCATGCTGGTCGGCCCGAAGGCCGCGCAGTCGATGCAGTTCGGCGCCCACGGCACCACCTTCGGCGGCAATCCGCTGGCCGCGGCGGTCGCGGGCGCGGCGCTGCGCGAGTTGAATTCGCCCGAGCTGATGGCCAACGTCGAGCGTCAGGCGCAGGCGATCCGTGCCGGGCTCGCCGCGCTCGATGGCGAACTCGGCCTGTTCTCGGAGATCCGCGGGCGCGGCCTGATGATCGGGGCGCAGCTGCGCCCCGAATACGCCGGCAAGGCCGGCGAGATCCTCGATCGCTGCATCGAACACGGCCTGCTGGTGCTGCAGGCGGGGCCGGACGTGCTGCGCTTCGTGCCCGCCTTGAACATCGGCGATCGGGACATCGCCGACGGGCTCGCCCGCTTGCGCGCGGCCCTGCTGCAGTTCCTCGAGCGCTGACCCGAACACCGGTTTTAATGCGCGATGAGCGACTGCATCTTCTGCGCCATCCTCGCCGGCCGCGCGCCTGCGAGCCGGGTCTACGAGGACGAGGTCGCAGTGGCTTTCATGGACCTGCGCCAAGCGGTCGAAGGCCACGTCCTGGTCGTGCCGCGCGAGCACATCGAGGACATCTACGCCCTCGACGAGGCCACCGCAGGCCATCTGATGGCGATCGCGGTGCGCATCGCCAAGGCGTTGGCCGCCGAGCAACGGCCGGCCGGGCTCAATCTGTGGCAATCCAACGGTGAGGCCGGCGGCCAGGAGGTCGCGCACGTGCATCTGCACGTGCAGCCGCGTCGCCCGCACGACGGCGTCCTGCGCCTGTATCGCGACGGTTTGCCGGCACCCGCCGATCGCTGCGTGCTGGACCGGCTGGCCGCGCGCATCGCCCGCCATCTCTGACGATTAGGCAGCGAAATCGCGCCAGCGGAACGGCCGACACCGCCCTCGCGGATGCTCCGGCCCGGGGTGGGTCTTTACGGTTCTTTGCTAAACGATAATAATTCTCGTTTGCTTTAGATCCCGGAGTCCCCGCATGTCCCGCAGCCGTCCCGTCCCGGCGCCGCTCGCCCTGGCCATTGGTTTTTGCCTCAGTTTCCCGGTCCTGGCCGACAGTCCCGATGCCGCGGCCGACCAGGCCAAGACCCTCGACCACATCGTCGTCCAGGGCGCCTCCGTCGGTTACAAGGCCGACAACGCCAGCACCGCGACCAAGACCGATACGCCGATCTCGGAGACCCCGCAGGCGATCACCGTGGTTACCGGCGAGCGCATGACCGACCAGGGCGCGGCGAACGTGCAGGACGCGCTCAACTACGCCGCCGGCGTGCGCTCGGACGCCTACGGCCTGGACTCGCGCACCGACTCGGTGCTGATCCGCGGCAGCGCGCCGCAGGAGTACCTCGACGGCCTGCGCAGTTCGTTCAACTACTACACCAGCACCGCGCGCACCGATCCCTACATGCTCGAGCGCATCGAAGTGCTGCGTGGCCCGTCCTCGATGCTGTTCGGTCAGGGCAGCACCGCCGGTGTGGTCAACTTGGTCAGCAAACGTCCGCAGGCGCAAACCTTGCGCGAAGTCGGGGTGCAGCTCGGCAGCTTCGATCGCCGCCAGCTCAATGCCGATTTCACCGGACCGCTGACCGCCGACGGCACCTGGCTGTACCGCATCGTCGGGGTTTATCGCGACAGCGAAACCCAGGTCGACGAGGTCGACGACGACCGCCGCCTGATCGCGCCCTCGCTGACCTGGAAGCCGAGCGAAGACACCTCGCTGACCCTGCAACTGCGCTGGCAGCAGGACCGCAGCGGCTCGACCGCGCAGTTCCTCGGCTGGAGCGGCCTGCTGGCTGCCAATCCGAACGGGCGCATTCCGATCGATCGCTTCGCCGGCAATCCGGGCGATCATTACGACACCGACCGCACCTCCGCGGGCTGGTTGTTCGAGCATCGCTTCAACGACAACTGGAGCATCCGCCAATCGTTCCGCGCGGCGCGCAACAAGGTCGACTACGCCAGCGCCTATGGCGATCCCTTCACCGATCCGTTGAACCCCTTCGTCGACGCGCGGCAACGCGTGATCCGGCGCGAAGGCTGGTTCGCCGATACCGAGGTGCGAATGCAGAACATCGATCAGCACGTCGAGGGACGCTTCAAGACCGGCGCGATCGAGCACCAGATGCTGCTGGGCCTGGACGCAGCGCGTTTCAAGCAGGAAGAGCGGCAACTGTTCGAGAGCGCGGTAGACCGTGGCGGCACCATGCCGGCGATCGACATCTACGATCCGGTTTACCTGCCGCACACGCCGCCGCCGTTCGGTCCGGCGGTCAAGAGCAGCCAGCGCCAGGTCGGCGCGTACCTGCAGGACCAGATGCGTGTCGGCGAACACTGGATCGTGGTTGCCGGCCTGCGTCACGACCGCGCCAAGAACGGCTTGGCCGGCGCCGGCACCGAGGAGTCCAGCGCCACCACCAAGCGCCTGGGCGTCATGTTCCACGATTGGGCCGGCTGGTCGCCGTACGCGAGCTATAGCGAGTCCTTTACCCCGGTGGCGGGCAGCCACGCCATCACCGGCGCTCGCTACAAGCCGAAGAAGGGCGAGCAGATCGAAGCCGGCCTCAAGTTCGAACCGGCCGGCCGCGACCTGAGCTTCACCGCCGCGGCCTACGAACTGCGCGAGGAAAACCGCCTGGTCGCCGACCCGGACCACCCGAACACCAACGTGCAGGCCGGCGAGACCAAGGTCAGCGGCGTGGAGCTCGAACTCACCGGCAAGGTGACCTCCAGCTTCGACATTACCGCGCACTACAACTATCTCGACAACGACAAGCAGCTCGAAGCGACGCCGCGCCACCAGGCCGCAGTATGGGGCAAGCAGCGCTTCAGCATCGGCGGACGCGACGGTTTCGCCGCCGGGCTGGGCCTGCGCTACATGAGCGCCTTCGACAGCCTGCCCGCGCCGACCACGCCCTCGGTCACTCTCGCCGACGCGATGGTCTCGTTCGACACCGGCGCCTGGCGCTGGGCGCTCAACGTCAACAACCTCACCGACAAGCGTTATTTCAGCATCTGCATGGGCCGCGGCGACTGCTGGTTCGGCGCCCGCCGCACCATCGGCCTCAGCGCCACGTTCACTTTCTGACCGTCATCAAAAGCAAAGGGCCGGCGATCGCCGGCCCTTTGTTGTCTATGCGACTGCAGAAACGAGGTCGAGGCCACAGGCAGGCCCGCTTCCTCATGCCGCGGACAGGGGGATTTGCCGTTGCTTCTGCTCTGCGGCCAAACGCCTACAACGTAGCGAAAGTCGCCCGCGCCGCCTCGATGGTCTCGGCGATCTCCGCCTCGCCGTGCGCGCTCGACACGAAGCCGGCCTCGAACGCCGACGGCGCCAGGTACACGCCGCGTTCGAGCATGCCGTGGAAGAAACGATTGAAGCGCTGAGTGTCCGAGCCCAGCGCATCGGCGAAGCTCTGCACCGGGCCTTCGCGGAAATACAGCCCGAACATGCCGGGTGCGCGGGTGGTGTGGAAGGCGACGCCGGCGGCCTTCGCCGCGTCCTCCAACCCATCGCACAGCTGGTGAGTGCTGCGTTCCAGCGCGTCGTGGAAGCCCGGCGCCTGGATCAGTTCCAAGGTCGCCAGGCCCGCGGCCATCGCGACCGGATTGCCGCTGAGCGTGCCGGCCTGATAGATCGGGCCGCTCGGCGCGACCTGGCTCATCAGCTCGCGGCGACCGCCGTAGGCGCCGACCGGCATGCCGCCGCCGATGATCTTGCCGAAGGTGCTCAGGTCCGGAACGATGCCGTAGCGCTGCTGCGCGCCGCCGAGCGCGACGCGGAAACCGGTCATGACTTCGTCGAAGATCAGCAGCGCGCCGTGCCGGGTGCACAGTTCGCGCAGGTGCTGCAGATAGCCGTCGCGCGGCAGGATGCAGTTGGCGTTGCCGACGATCGGCTCGATGATCAGGCCGGCGATGTCGCCGCCCACCTCATCGAACAGAGCGGTCGCGGCGTCGAAATCGTTATAGGGCAGGGTCAGGGTCAAATCGGCCAGCGCCGACGGCACGCCCGGCGAATTCGGCAGGCCCAGGGTCAGCGCGCCGCTGCCGGCCTTGACCAGGAAGCTGTCGCCGTGGCCGTGGTAGCAGCCTTCGAACTTGACGATGCGGCTGCGGCCGGTCGCGCCGCGCGCCACGCGGATCGCCGACAAGGTCGCCTCGGTGCCCGAGTTGACCATGCGCACCATCTCGCAGCTCGGCACGATGCGGGTGATCGCCTCGGCCATCGTCACCTCGAGCGCGTTCGGTACGCCGAAGCTGAGGCCGTGGCGCATGGTCTCGGCGACCGCGGCCAGCACTTGGGGGTGCGCGTGGCCGGCGATCATCGGGCCCCAGGAGCCGACGTAGTCGATGTAGCGGTTGCCGTCGACGTCGTACAGATGGGCGCCTTGCGCGCGTTCGGCGAAGAACGGTTCGCCGCCGACCGACTTGAAGGCGCGTACCGGCGAATTGACGCCGCCGGGCAGCAGTGCGGACGCGCGGGTGAACAGCTCGTGGGAGCGGGTGTTATTCATGGGGGGCTTCTTCGAAACAGGAAAGGTAGGCGCGCACCGCGGCGGCCGGGTCGGGCGCGTCGAATACGCCGCTGATGACCGCCAGCAGATCGGCGCCGGCATCGACGAGCGAACGCGCATTGTCCGGGGTGATGCCGCCGATCGCCACCCGCGGCAGCTCCAGCGCCGCAGCCTGGGCCAGTAGCTGCGGCGAGGCTTTCCGCGCCTGCGGCTTGGTCGGCGAAGGGAAAAATGCGCCGAAAGCGACATAGCTGGCGCCGTGTGCCGCTGCGCTGCGGGCGAGTTCGATCCGGTCATAACACGACGCGCCGACGATCGCCCCGGCGCCGAGCGCCTTGCGCGCCGCATCGAGTTCGCCGTCGTCTTCGCCCAGGTGCGCGCCGTCGGCGCCGAGCTCCGCGGCCAGGCGCCAGTCGTCGTTGACGATCAGCGGCACCCGATGGCGCCGGCACACCGTCAGCAGGGCCTGGGCCTGTCGCCGGCGCAGCGCGGCATCGGCCGATTTATTGCGGTACTGCAGCCATTGGGCGCCGGCCGCCAATACCGTCTCGACCCGGGCCGATAGGCGAGCGGTGTCGGCCTCGTCGGGCGTGATCGCGTACAGGCCGCGGGGCGGCCAAGGAGAGTTCATGCTTCGGCTTCCGTCGGGGAGAGCGGGGTGTGACAATGCGCGTCCCGCAGTCCCCGCATTATCCGCCCATGTCCGAGATCGCCGCGACCACCGCCTACCGCACCTGGATGTGCGTCGTGTGCGGCTTCATTTACGACGAAGCCCAGGGGCTGCCGGAAGAGGGTCTGGCCCCGGGAACGCGTTGGGCCGACGTACCGGACACCTGGACCTGCCCGGATTGCGGGGTGACCAAGGACGACTTCGAGATGATGGAAGTCTGAGTCGACGCTATGGCGGGCGGCGCAGGTCGCGGCGCCTGAACGAAGTTGCCGCCGGGCCGTATGCGTCCGAGCCCCTAGGCACCCGAGCCCCCGCGCTCCCGCTTCGCGGGACCCGCTCTGCCAGGCGCGACCGCGCCGCCCGGCCTTATTCGATACCCGGCCCGAACTTCAGCTTGGCGTCGTCGAGCAGGTTCAGCTGCGCCGCCTGGCCGGCATTCAGTTCGAGCACGTATTTCGCCGGCGCATCGCTGGGATAGGGCGGGCAGCCGTCGCCGCCCGAGCAGGGCGGCACCTCGCGGCGCTGCGAGACCAGCCGCCCACGGGCATCGAAATAGAGGATGTCGAGCGGGATCCGGGTGTTCTTCATCCAGTAGGCCAGCGGCTGTTCGGCTTCGTGTACGAACACCATGCCGCGGTCGGCGGCCATCTCGTCGCGGAACATCAGCCCGCGCGCCCTGGAAGCATCGTCGGCGGCCACTTCCACGGTATAGCGGCGGCCGGCCAGTTCCACCCAGGTCTCGCCGGCATCGGATGTGCAGCCTGCAGCGCTCAGGCCCAGGCAAACGATCGCTATACGTAAGCTCGACATGGCGCTTATCCCTAGGGGTGGAGACTGCGTACGAACATCATCGAAGCGGCTGGCGCGCGTCAATGCGAGCGCCGCGAATTCTTTTCGTGATCCTCTTCCCAATGCGTATTCATGTATGCATAATGCGCGGCCCCGCTGACCGGATACATCGATCGGCGGGGACGCGCAGAAGTGGCGGTTTGGACAGGTGTTGACGGTCTGAAACATTGCTGTAAGATGCGCGGCCCGCCAACCGGTTTGTAAGGTTGTCGGGGCGCGGAAAACGGCGGTTTCGATGAGTGTTG
>NZ_JBPKJP010000148.1:0-7272 GCF_051217035.1 Lysobacter sp. 1R34A | reverse complement strand
CGGTCCAGCGCGCCGCTGAACACCAGCGCCCCGCCGTCCTTGCGCACGCCGGCGGCGTCGCGGGCCGTCGCTGCGCCCATGCTCAGTTGCCGCTCGCCTGGGCCTGCAACTTGCCGGCCTTGAGGTCCTTGGCGACCTGGGCGATCGACTTCTGGCTCAGCGGGGTGTCGAACTGATTGCGGAAGGTCTGCACGAAGCTGACGCCTTCGACCATCACGTCGAACACCTTCCACTGTGCGCCGTTCTTGCGCAGCAGGTAGTCGACCGGAATCGGCTCGCCGCCCTGGCGCAGGAACTCGCTCGAGACCTTGACGATGGCGCCGCCGCGCAGCGGGGTCTCGGACTTGATCCGGACCTTGAGCTTGGTGTTGAAGTCGAGCAGGGCCGAGCCGTAGCGCTGCATCAGGCTGCCGGTGAGGGCATCGGCGAACGCGGCGACGTCGGCGTCCGAAGCGCCGCGGCCGTGCGTGCCCAGGACCAGGCGCGCGGCGTAGTCGCGGTCGAACACCTGGTTGAACTCGGTCGAGATGAACTGGCTGAGTGCGGCGCGGTTCTTGCTGAACTCGGCGCGGCGCGCTTCCAGGGTCGACAGGATGCGGGTGCTGTTGTTCAGCACCATCGCGCTCGGGGTGCCGGCGGCGGGGGCGGTGCCCGGCGCCGCGGTGACCTGGGCGAGGGCGAGCGTGGGAGCGCCGGCGAGCAGGGCCGAGGCGAGGACGATGGAGATCAGTGAACGCTTCATTTCTTGGTCTCGTCGGTGGAGGGGGCGGCTTCGCCCTGGAGATAGTCGGGAACGCCGGCGTCGGCGGGCTTGGCGGCCGAGTCGCCGGCCGCATTGCCGCCTTGTGCGCCACCGCCGCTGAACATGTACTTGCCGACCAGCTGAATCAGGTCGACGGCCGGCTGGGTCAGGTAGATCTCGTCGCCGGGCTTGAGGTTTTCCGGGTCGCCGCCCGGGGTCAGGCCGATATAGCTTTCGCCGAGCAGGCCGCTGGTGAAGATGCCGGCGGCGGTGTCGGCCGACAGGTTCCGGTAGCGGTTGTCGATCGCCAGGGTCACGATCGAGCTGTACTTGACCGGGTCGAGCGAGATGTCGGCGACCTGGCCCACGGTGACGCCGCCGATCTTGACCGGCGCGTTCGGCCGCAGCGCGCCGATGGTGGTGAAGCGCGCGGTGATCTCGTAGCTGCTGCGGCCGAAGCCGAACTTGCCGTTGGTGGAGGCGATCGCCAGCACCAGCAGCGAAGCCAGGGCGAGCAGCAGGAATGCGCCTACGGCGAATTCGATGCGGGGACTGCGGACGGACATGGCATCACCTTGGGGATAAAGCCCGCGCGGTTCGGCGCGGCGATGTAACGGTTGGACTGGCTTGCGGGTCGATCGAATCGGTGTACTGAGCAACAAGCAAAAACGGATCAATGAAACCCTTCTCCCGCTGGGAGAGGGGGTGAGGGCGGTGCGCCTGCGCCGCTTCGACCTCGTCCCGTACCCTCATCCGGCCCTGCGGGCCACCTTACTTACTTGAACAGCAGCGCCGACATCACGAAGTTGAACATCAGCACCAGCAGCGAGGCGTTGACCACGGCGCGGGTGGTGGCCACCGAGGTGCCCTCGATGGTCGGCTCGGCGTGGTAGCCGACATACGCCGCGACCAGGGCCGCGGTCGCGCCGAACACCGCCGACTTCACGAAGGCCATCAGGAAGTCGTCGTAGAAGTCGACGCTGTCCTTGAGCACCTGCCAGAAGATCCCCGACTCGATGCCGATCACGTGCACCGACTCGAAATAGCTCGCGCTGATGGCCAGGCTGCAGAAAAAGCCGGTCAGCAGCGGCACGCACAGCACCGCCGCCCAGAAGCGCGGCGCCACCGCCTTGGCGATCGGGTCGATCGCCATCAGGCCGAGCGCGGTGATCTGGTCGGTCGCGCGCATCAGGCCCAGTTCGGCGGCGATCGAACTGCCGGCGCGGCCGATGAACAGCAGCGCGGTCAGCACCGGCCCCAGCTCGCGGTACATGCCCAGGCCGAGCATGGCGCTGACCTGGTTGGCCGCGCCGTAGGTGTCGAGCGCACGATAGCCCAGCAGAGTCACCGATAAGCCGACGAACGCGCCGCCAACGGCGATGATCGGCAGCGAACGTGCACCTATCTTGTAAATTTCGCGGGTCAGCTCGCGGAAGAAGTCGCGGGTCGGCTTGGACGCGCGCAACACCGACAGCGAGAACAGGCCGGCACGGCCCAGCGAGCGGGTCGCAGCGATGAAGGGCATCAGGCGGCCTCCGTGGTGGTGCGCGGTGCGGCGTCGAACCCGATCGGGCCGTCGGGTTCGCCGAGCAGGAATTGGCGCACCAGCGGGTCCTGGCTGCGTTCGAGTTCGCTCGGCGTGCCCGAGAACACGATGCCGCCGTTGGCGATCACGATGGCGTGGTCGGCGACCGGCAGAGTCTCGTGGACGTGGTGGGTGACCACGATGCTGGTCAGGCCGAGGGTGTCGTTGAGGCGGCGCACCAGGCTCATGACCACGCCCGAGGCGATCGGGTCCAGCCCGGTCAGCGGCTCGTCGTAGATCATCAGCGGCGGGTCCAGCGCCAGCGCGCGCGCCAGCGCGACCCGGCGCGCCATGCCGCCGGACAGTTCGCGCGGGAAGGCGTCGGCGGCGGCGTGCAGGCCGACCGCATGCAGCTTCATCAGCACCAGGCGCTCGATCAGCGCCTTCGGCAGGCGGGTGTGCGCGCGCAGCGGCAGGGCGACGTTCTCGGCGGCGGTGAGATCGGTCAGCAGGCCGTTGCCCTGCAGCAGCACGCCGATGCCCTTGCGCAATTCGAGCAGCTCGCGCGGGTCCTGCGGCACGCGCTGGCCGAACACCTCGACCGTGCCCGCGGCGGGGGCGAGTTCGCCGGTCAGGGCCGACAGCAGGGTCGACTTGCCGCTGCCCGACGGCCCCAGCACCGCGACGATGCTGCCGCGCGGCACCGACAGGTTGATCCCGCGCAGCACGCTGCGGCCGCCGCGGTCGAGGCGGAGGTCGGTCAGGCGGACGATGGGCGGTTCGGTCGTCATGCGGTAGGACAGTCCGTGTGCGAGGGCGATGAGACGGTCGGACAAGCGCTGCAAAACGGCGCAGCTTGGCCCAGCCAGCCTGAACCGGGGTCGAGCGTCGGCCATTGTCGCAGGTTAGCCGGCCCCGCTCGCAGCGATGGCGGGACGGAGCGTTCGGCCGTAGTGCGGCCGGGTCAGGGTGGGCGCTGGGGATTAAAACGGTTTTAAGTGTGCTGGGGGGCGGGAGCGGGAGCGGGAGTGAGAAGCGAGGAGTGAGAGGAGTGAGGAGGGAGTAACTAGTGGGGAGGAACTAGGGACTAGAGGTTGGAAGCGGGAGGCGGGTCCCCGGTCCCTCCTGCGGGCGGAGATTCTTCCTGAAGGTGTCTGCGCCCCTCGGCGCCTTCGACGAGGGCGGTTTGATGAGCCCCGCCGAAGCGATGGACTGGCAGGCCCAGCCTCGCTCCAAGGACATATCTCTATTGGAGAGGGGGCAGAGGGATCGCTCTTGCGCTTGCGCGCTTGCCATCGCGCAACCGCCACAACCGGCGGCAGCGCTTCCGGCGCCCTTGCGGCAAGATGGCGGGATGCCCGCGCGCGCCGATTTCCGTCTCTACCATTCCAATGCGCTGGACGTGCTGGCCGGTCTGCTCGCGCAGGAGCTGCGCACGCCCGCGCCGGGGCAGCCGCTGCTGGCGCCGGACGTGATCCTGATCCCGCAGGTGGCGATGCGGCGCTGGCTGCAGGCGACGTTGGCGCAGGCCTACGGCATCGCCGCGAACCTGGAATTCCTGACCCCGGGCGAATTCGTCCAGCGTGCGCTCGACGCCAATGCCTCCGACGAGGACCTGGCCCATCCCGGCGAGGACCTCGACGCCCAGGCCCTGCGCTGGCGCCTCTACAGCGTGCTGTCGCAGCCGGCGCAGCTGCGCGAGCCGGCGCTGGCGCCGCTGCGCGCCTACCTGGACGGCGACGACCCGCTGAAGTCGTGGTCGCTGTCGGGCGAGCTGGCCTCGCTGTTCGAGAAATACCAGGCCTGGCGCCGCGACTGGCTGCTGGCCTGGGACGCCGGGCGCGAACGCGACGATCCGCAGGCGGCGTTGTGGCGACGGGTCGCCGCCGCCCGCCGCTACCGCGCGCGCCGCATCGACGATTACCTGGCCCGGTTCCAGGGCGAGGCCGGCATCGCCCGGCCGCCGCGCGGGCTGCCGCCGCGGTTGTTCGCCTTCGCCACGCTCAATGTCTCGCCCGACGTGCTGCGGATGATCGCGACCCAAGCGATCGCCGGCACCCTGCATTTCTATCTGCCGACCCCCACGCGCAAGTACTGGGGCGACCTGGGCACCCTGGCCGAACGCCTGCGCCTGGGCGAGGACGCCGCCTTCGGCGACGACGACAACCCGCTGCTGCAGGCCTGGGGCGCGGCCGGCCGCGATTTCATGGCGGTGCTCGGCGGCTACGAGGTCGTGCATCCGTCCGGCGAAATCGCCGCCTACGCCGATCCCGAGGAAAGTCGCCACGACGACCCTTCGCGCGACAGCCTGCTGCAGCGCCTGCAGCGCGACCTGTTGCATCGGCGCGCGCTGCCGGCCGTGCCGTGGCGCGAGCGGGTCGATCGCGCCGATGCCAGCCTGCAGGTGCACGCCTGCCACACCCGCTTGCGCGAAGTGCAGGTGCTGCACGACCAGTTGCAGGGCCTGCTCGATCCGAACTCGGCCGAGGGCCGGCGTTTCGACCCGCCGCTGCAGCCGCGCGAGATCGCGGTGCTGGCGCCCGACATCGACCCCTACGCGCCGCACATCGCCGCGGTGTTCGGCGGCCTGGCCGGGCGGCCGGGCTTCATTCCGTATGCGCTCGCCGACGCCAGCCCGCTCGCCTCCGAACCGCTCGCGGAAGTGTTCCTGCGCCTGCTGGCCTTGCCGGTGTCGCGATTCGGACTCAGCGAAATCCTCGACCTGCTGGCGACGCCGGCGATCGCCGACCAGGCCGGCCTCGACGGCGCAGGCCTCGAACGCCTGCGCACCTGGCTGCAGAACGCCGGCGCGCGCTGGGGGATCGACGCGGCTCATCGCAGCCGCCACGACGCCCCCGGCGACGACGCCTACACCTGGGCGTTCGCACTCGACCGTCTGCTGCTAGGCCACGCCGCCGGCGACGGCGCCGCGGCCGACGAGATGATCGCCGGCATCGCGCCGTACGCCGAACTCGAAGGCGCCTCGCTGGATGCGCTGGATGCGTTGATCCGTTTGCTGCGGGTGCTGGCGCGCTTCGAGCGCGCGCTCGATGCCGAGCTGAGCCCGGCGCAATGGGCCGACCGCCTGCTCGGCCTGCTGCGGGCGATGCTGCCCGAACGCCCGCGCGACCCCACCGACCAGCGCACCCTCGAACGCCTGCGCAACCTGATCGAAAGCTTCGCCCGCGATGCCGGCAAGGCCGGCTTCGACGGCACGGTCGGCGCCGAAATCGTGCGCAGCCATTTCCGCGCCGCGCTGACCGAGGCCGACACCCGCGCGCCGCTGCTGACCGGCGGCGTCAGCTTCGGCCGCATGGTGCCGATGCGCCTGATCCCGTTCCGGGCGATCTGCCTGCTCGGCATGAACGACGGCGACTACCCGCGCCGCGACCCGGCCGGCGGCCTCAACCGGCTCGCCGCCGAACTCGGTACCGCCGCGCGCCGCCACGGCGACCGCTCGCTACGCGACGACGACCGCTTCTTGTTCCTGCAGTTGTTCGGCGCCGCCTCCGACACGTTCTATCTGAGCTACCTCGGCGCCGATCCGCGCGACGGCAGCCAGCGCGAACCCTCTACGTTGGTCTCGGAACTGCTCGATGTCGCCGCGCGCTATCACGCCGATCCGGCCGCGGCGCGCAACGAGTTCGTGGTGCGCCAACCGCTGCAGCCGTTCGCGGCGGCCGCGTTCGGCGCCGGCGAGCGCGAGCCTGAGCCGCGCCGTTTCAGCTATCGCGCCGAATGGCGGCCGGCGGTCGATGCCGGCGCGCTCGGCCTGCGCGGTGAGATCGGCCCCTGGCTCCACGAACCGCTGCCGCCCGACCCGGACGCGGCCGACGACGGCAGGGTGGCGTACCAGGACCTGCGCAGCTTCCTGCGCGACCCGCCGACCGCGTTCCTGCGCCAGCGCCTGGGCTTGCGTCTGCCCGACGAGATCGACGCCGGCGACGACGTCGAGCCGCTGGTGCTGCCCGGGCCGGGCCTGTTTCGCCAGCAACTGCAGCGCGCGGTGTTCGACGACCTGATCGCCGGCGGGGGCCGGATCGATCGCGACCGGTTGCAGGCGAGCCTGCGCGCCCGCGCGCTGCTGCCGTCCGGCCCGCTCGGCCGACGCCAGCTCGATGCCTTGCTCGGGCAGGTGCGGCCCTACGCCGATGCCTTCGCGCGTTGGCGCAACGGTGAGGCCGAGGCGCTGCCGTTCGAACTCGACCTCGGCGACGCGCGCCTGCTCGGCCGGCTCGACGATGTCTATGCCGGCGGATTGGCGCGGCTGCGTTTCGACAGCCTGCACGGGCCGTCGCAGATCGCTCACGGCCTGGATTGGCTGGTGCTGTCGGCGCTCGGCGACCGCCGTCCGCTGGCCCAGTTCGCTCAGACCGACGGCGGGCCCGGCCCGCATCTGCGCGAAGCGCTGGCGCCGCAGCAGGCCCAGGCGGTGTTGCGCAGCCTGCTGCGCCTGCGCGACTACGGCCTGCGCGCACCGCTGCCGTTCCTGCCGCGCGCCGGCTGGCTCTGGTACGAAGCCGCGACCCAGGACAAGGACGGCTGGGGCAAGGCCGAGAGCCAGTGGCACGGCAGCCCGCGCACCTGGGGCGAGGCGACCACGCCGGGCGCGCGCCTGGCCTTGCGCGGGCGCGACCCGTTCCGCGACCCGATGCTCGGTGAAGAATTCCGCGAGATCGCCAGACTGGTGTTCGGCGCCGTGGTCCACGGCCGCGACGAAGGCGGCGGCGCATGAGCGCGCCGCGCGATCCGTTCCTGGATCTGCCGCTCGACGGCCTGCGCCTGATCGAGGCCAGCGCCGGCACCGGCAAGACCTACACCCTGGCGACCCTGGTCACCCGCCTGGTGATCGAGCGCGGGCTGCGCATCGGCGAGGTGCTCGCGGTGACCTTCACCGACGCCGCCACCCAGGAGCTGCGCGAACGCCTGCGCCGCCGCCTGCTGTTGGCCGCGCGCATCGCCGCCGGCGACCCGGCGCTGCCGCGCGAGGGCGACGATGGCGAAC
>NZ_JBPKJP010000147.1:0-7444 GCF_051217035.1 Lysobacter sp. 1R34A | reverse complement strand
CTGCCCGGCGTTGCCGCTGCGGGCCGGTGGCGCGCCCGGCCGGCCGGACCCGCGCCGACCACCCCGGCTCGTGGCTATACTCGGCCCCTATCTCCATGCAGCAAAGGAATGCCATGAATCAGCCCGTCATCCCCGATGTAGCCCTGGTCGACAACACCGAGCAGCGCACCCCGCTGGTGCTGGTGCTCGACTGCTCCGGCAGCATGCTCGGCGAGCCGGTGCGGCAATTGAACGAAGGCTTGAAGCTGCTCGAGCAGGAGCTCAAGTCCGACGTGATCGCGGCCAAGCGCGTGCGCGTGCTGGTGGTGCGCTACGGCGGTTTCGACACCGCCGAGGTGGTCGGCGACTGGTGCGACGCGATGGATTTCACCGCGCCGATCCTGGAAGCCGAAGGCACCACCCCGACCGGCCGCGCGATCGAACTGGCCCTGGCCGAGGTCGAGAACGAGAAGCAGCGCTTCAAGCAGGCGGGCATCGCCTACACCCGTCCGTGGCTGTTCCTGATGTCCGACGGTTCGCCGACCGATGCCTGGGAAACCGCGGCCAAGCATGCGCGCGACGCCGAGCAGGCCAACAAGGTCGCGATCTTCCCCATCGCGGTCGGCGAGGGCTCGCAGGACAAGGTCATGGCCCAGTTCAGCAGCAAGGGCCCGGCCGGAGTGAAGCGCCTGCAGGGCCTGCAGTTCCGCGAGCTGTTCCTGTGGCTCAGCGCGAGCATGCAGGTGGTGTCGCAGTCGCGGCCGGGCGGTCAGGCGCAGTTGCCCTCGACCGACACCTGGTCGTCGGTGCCGACCTGAGCGGCGGGTCCCGGGCCATGGGCTGGCGGATCTATGCGGCATCGGCCACCGGAAAATCGCATCTCGACAAAGGCATTCCGTGCCAGGACGCGTTCGCCTTCCACGCCGACGGCGAGCTGCTGGTGGCGGCGGTCTGCGACGGAGCGGGTTCGGCGGCCTCGAGCGACGTCGGTTCGCGCCTGACCGCCGATACCGTGGTGCGCAGCCTGGCCGCGGCCTGGGGGCAGCGCGGCGATGCCTCGGCGGTCGACGAGCAAACGATGTCGGAACTGGCCGCGGCCGCGGTGCTCGATGCGCGCGCGGCGTTGAGCGAGGCGGCCGGCGCGGCGCTGGCGCCGTTGTCGAACTATGCCGCGACCCTGGTCGGGTTCCTCGGCGATGCGCGGCGCGGTTGGTTCTTCCACATCGGCGACGGCCTCGGCGTGGCCGAAGCGGCCGATGCGCAGGCCCATGCCGCGTGCGTGTCGGCGCCGGAAAACGGCGAGTACGCCAACGAAACCTATTTCGTCACCGGCGAAGCCTGGCGCGAGCATCTGCGCGTGTCGGCGGTGGCGTATCCGGCCGCTCGCCTGTGCCTGATGTCCGACGGCGCGATGCCGTTCGCGATGGAAAAGGGCAATGCCGGGCTGTACCGGCCCTTCATCGAGCCGGTCGCCGCGTACCTGGCCTCGGTCGACGAAGCGGCGGGCAGCCGCGCCTTGTTCGGCACCCTCGACGATCCGCGCACGCACGGCATCACGTCCGACGACAAGACCCTGCTGATCGCCTTGCGGGCCTGATGCGGGCGCCATGACTCTGGGCAGCGGCAGCAGCATCCGGATCGGGCCTCGGCGCTCGGTGCTGGGCGCGCTGATCAAGAGCGGCGGCGCGGGCAGCGTCTACCTGCTGCCCGACGACGCCCACAGCGTCGCCAAGATCTATCACGAGCGGGTCGACCCGCCGAGCTACACCGACCGTATCGAGGCGATGCTGGAATTGCGCCCGCATCTGCCCGACCAGGTCGAAGGCGGCAAGCGCTACGTCCAGATCGCCTGGCCGCATGCGGTGGTGCGCGACGAACGCGGCCGCTTCGTCGGTTTCACCATGCCGGCGCTCGACGTGAAGTCGACCTCAGAGCTGGAACAGGTGCTGCAGGAGCGGCAGGCGCGCGCGGCCGGGCTGCCGGTCGGGCTCGGCGCCAAGGTCACCCTCGCCGCCAACCTCAGCGCGGTGCTCGCCGCGCTGCACGCGCAACATCACTACGTGGTCGACCTCAAGCCGGTCAACCTGCGCTTCTATCGCGCATCGCTGTACATCGCCTTGCTCGACTGCGACGGCTTCAGCATCCAGGGCCAGGGCAAGCGTTTCTCCGCACCGCAGGTCACCCCGGATTATCTCGCCCCGGAATTCCAGGTAAGCAAGCTCGGCCCGGCCGGCGAGGAAACCCAGGACCGCTTCGCCCTGGCCGTGGTGGTGTTCCAGTTGTTGAATTTCGGCATCCATCCCTACAGCGGCCGGCCGGCTTCGGATCGCGTGCCGACCGATATCCCGGCGCGCATTCGCGAGCGCTACTACGCTTACGGCCTGCGCGGCCACCGGATGATGACGCCGAGCCCGGTCAGCGCGCATGCGGCGATCCCGCGGGAGCTGCGCCAGTTGTTCGACCGCGCCTTCGGCAAGGACGGCGATCAGCGGCCGAGCGCGGCCGAATGGAGCCGGGCCCTGCGCAGCTACGCGCAGCCTTCCAGCGGGCGCCTGGTCGTGTGCGGGCGCAATCGCGAGCACCAGCATTACGCCGGCGAGCCGTGTGCGTCGTGCGCGCGTGCCGATCTGATCGCGAAAACCGCGCGCGATGCCCGGCCGCGGCCGAAACCGAATCCGGGGCCCGAGCCGATGCGCGGCCGGCGCGGCCCGGTGTCGGCGGTGACCGCGGCGCAGATGGCGCAGATGCAGGCGCAACTGACCCGCATGCAGACGCAGATGCAGGCGCAGACCGCGCAGAACGTGGCGCAGGCGCAACGCTCCTGGTGGCGGCGCGGCCCCGCGGCGCCGGCCGCACGCGGTGGATGGTCGTCGTGGCTCGCAACCGGGGTGCGGGTCGGCGTGGCGGTGGCCTTGTCCTGGTCGTTCGCCAGGCTCGCTCAGTTCGTCCAGGGCATGTATGCGCAGTTGCTGCCGAAGTCGGGCGCGGCGGCGCTCGACGGCTGGATGAACGCGATCCTGATGACCTTGCTCGGCGCCGGTTTCCTGGTCGCCTGCGCGGTGTTCATGCTGACCCTGCCGAGGATGCTCAAGAACCGATGAGCCGTCCGATGCCCGCGCAGCGTTTCCGCTACACCCGCATGGCCTGGGGCAAGCTGGCCGTGCTTCTTCTGTTCACCTTGGTCCTGCTGGCGCCGTTCACCGGCTGGTTGATGTCCCTGCCGTTGTGGGCGATGGACGTGGCCGGGCATTGGGTGTCCTCGCCGCTGCACAGCCGCGACGAGCGCTGGTTCAACCTGGCCCTGCTGATGGCCGCGGTGCCCAGCCTGATCGCGTTGCTGATGCGGTCGATCGAGCGCAACGACCGCGAGCTGCGGGTCGGCGTGGTGGTGGGCGCGTTCGCCGTGCTCGCGATCCTGTTCGCGCCGGCGCGCAACGCTGAGCGCTTTTCCACCGACGCGATCGTCGGCGCGTCGGAGTTCGCGGGCGAAAACGAGCGCAAGTCCGCGGCGATGTCCGAGGCGCTGGCCTCGCCGGCGCGCGCGGCCGCGCCGCCGCCGCAGCGTTCGGCGCGCGAACGCGAGGCCGAGATCGACGCGTTGATCCGTGGCGCCGCGGCCAGCGCGGCGCAAGGCGATACTTTTTATCGCCAGCAGCTGGCGATGATCGCGGTGCAGGCGCAAGGCTCGAATGCGCAGCGCGATGCCGGCCGCTACGACGGCGCGATGCGGTTGTATCGCGAAACCTCGGCGGCCTTGCAGCCGGGCGCGGCGGCCGAGCGGATCGAACCGATCGAACGCGCGCTGTCCGCGGCGATGGCGGCCGACCCTACGCGCGCGTTGCCGCCGCGCGAGCTCGGCACCTGGCGGCTCGGCGCTTTCATGCAAGGGCTCGGCCGGCATGGCGACGCGGCCGAGCGGCCGCTCGACATCGTCGACGCCGAAAGCCTGCGCCGCTGGCGCGAGGCGGCGCGGACGAATTTCCTGCGGGCCCTGCGGGTCAACCCGACCTTCGACGGCGCCTGGCGCGGCCTGGCCTGGACCTGGATCTACGACCAGCCGGACCTGGCGCTCGGGGCGTTGACGATCGAGGCCGAACACGCCGGCCGCGCCGGCGGTTCGCGCGCCGTGCGCCAACGCATCGACGCCGCCGGCGGAGCCGAGGCCTCGCCGCGCTTCCAGATCCTGCAGGCGCGCGCCCAGGAGGCCGCGATGGAACAGCATGGGCTGTCGATTCCGGCCGCGGTGCGGGTGATGGCGCGCCGGCCATTGCCGCCGCTGCCGCCGGCGGTGGCGGCGATGCAGAAGATGGTCGGCGACGGCGCGGCGGTCGAGCCCGCGCCCGAGGATCTGTCGACGATTCCGCGCTTGTCCGATGCCCTGGATGCGGTCGCCTTTCGCGGTGGAAAGCCCGCGCCGAGCGCGACCGCGCTGTTGGCCGGCCCCTGGCGTCGCGGCGCTCTCGTCGTCGCCGGCCCGCTCGACCTCGGCCGCTGGCGCGCGCGCGTCGGAGCCGCCGGACAAAAATCCTTCGATGCCCGCATCGCCGGTTGGCCGCGCTATCGCATCGCGCGCGGCTTCGATCTGCCGCGCGGGCTGGACCGCGCCGCGCCGGCGATCCTGGTCCTGCCGGCGATGATCGAACAGCCGCGCGGCGATCTCGGCAACCTGGTGTTGCTCGATGCTTCCAGCGGCGCCTGCTCGGGCCGCTACTGCGGCTGGGTCCTGCGCGGCCCCTGAGAGGTTCGCGCCGCGCCGGACCGCTCCTGCGCGAGCCGGGAGGCGCCTGCGAGGCGATGCGGGCGGACCCGCATCGCCTCGCCGCGGATCATGCGTTCGGCAGCTCGGCGATGGTCACGCCGATGATCAAGGGCACCTCCGAGCTGGTGGTGCCGGTGAAGCTCAGGCTCGCCGGGTCGGCTTTCCAGCCGGCGCGCGCGCTGCCGCCTTCGGCTTCGAGGGTGAACGGACCGATGCGCAGGCCGGTGGCGAACTTGAAGACATTGGCGAAGCGCCGGAAGGTCGAGGTGGTGGTGCGGATGCTGAAGCTCGGCTTGTAGCCGACCACCATGCCGCTCTTGACCAGGCCGAAGAAGCCTTTCTCGCCGAACACCGCCTGGCCGCGTTCGTCGCCGAACGGGCTGTAGCCGTGGACGAAGGGGCCGTCGATCATGCTGCGCGCGAATTCGCCGTCGTACCAGCCGCCCGGGCGGATACCCACATGGCCGACCGCCTGGAAATCCAGCGACAGCTCGAGCTGGTTGTCGAACTCGAATTCGTCGATGCGTTCCCAGCGGCCGTTGATGCGCACCTGCCAGAACAACTGGCGGATCTTGCCCTGGCGCCCGGCCCAGCTGCGGCCGAAATCGTAGGGCGCTTCGCGGTTGCTGAAACCGACGGTGGCGCCGGCCGGTCCTTGCCCGGCCCGGACCCGCGCGACCCAGCCGGCGGCATCGTGTTCGACCTGCCAGTCGGGCACCTTGGCCATCTTGATCAGGTTGAGATCGGCCAGGCGGACATGGAAATCGTCGCTGCCGCAGCGGCGCTGGGCGGCGCCGAGTTCGGTGGCGTCGCATTGCGCGACCAGCGCCGAGTAATGCGCCTGCGCCTGGTTCATCGCCGCCTCGGCGGCGATGATGCGGGCCTGATAACGGCGGCCGCCGCTGCGGCCCAGCCATTCGGTGAAACACGGCTCGTTGCCGGCGACCTGGTTGGCGTAGGCCGAGGCGGCCGAGGTCGTGGCCAGGGTGTAGTGGTTGGTGGCCACGACCAGTTCGTCGTCGGCGTCGCGCAGGTGCTGGCGCAGACTCGGGTATTCGGTCGCGGCCGGAATCACGTTGAGGAACTGCTGATACGCCTGGTGCACCGGATCGCCGCTGGAAACGTAGGCGCCGATCGCGCTCCATTGCGGCGCGGTCGCGCAGAAATCGTGCTGGGCGGCGCTGATGAAACCGGCCTGGGTCAGCGGCCAGTCCCAGCGCGTCGACGGATACACCAGTTGGAAATCGTCGGGCGAAACCTCGATCGAATCGGTCAGCGCCCGGTACAGCAGCCCCCAGGGCTTGTCGTCGAAATCGTTATTGGCGGCCAGGCCGGCATCGAGGCGGGCGAGTTCGAGCAGGCGCCGGTCCTGGGCGCCGTGACGGAACTGCGAGAGGGGGCCGATGTCGTCCTGCGAGTCGAGCGTGTCGCCGCCGTCGCCGCAGAACGTGTAGGGATGGTCGGACTCGGACATGGCCGGGCTCCTGCGAAGCCGCCGGGGCGGTTCGTGCCGGACTCCGTGCGCCGGCCGGCGCATCGGCCCCGGCGGCGGCACGCGGCGATCCGGGTCGGCGCAGACTCCTCGCCGCGCCCGCAGCCCGCCTTACGGCAACCTTACGGTCGGTTTTTTATTTTCGGATCAATGGCTTGGCATGAGTCTGCGGGCCCGCCGAACGGCCGCCGGCAGGTGCCGTGCGGCCGCCTCCGCGGCGGTTCGGATCGGGAATGGCCGCTTTGCGGCGGGCCCGACGTGGGCCGCGACGCCCAGCGGCGGCACCGCGAGGGCCGCTGATCGGGGGCGCCCCGCGCCCGCGGGTTGCGCTGCGCCATCGGCGATAGCGGCGCCTCGGCGGCAGGTTCGCATCGACCGTGAGGAGACGGACGGCTTCGGCGAGCCGGCAACCGCGCAGCGGCCGCAGCGGCGCTTGACAGTCCGGGCCTCGGCGGCCTGGAGACTCCGGCGTAACGCCTTGCTGGGCGCGATACCGGCGGCAGCGCGAGGCCTGCCGCGTTCGGGCGGAAGGGAGCGGCCGCGATCGGCCGCGCCCTGCGGCGGATCGGATCAGCGCTTGCGCTTGCCGCCCTGCGGGGTGATTTCCGGGTCGTTGCCGACCTGCGGGTCGCAGGCGACCAGGTTGCCGCGCTTGTGGTCGCGCACCAGCACCGAGAAGAAGATCAGGGTCTGCACGTCGTTGCGGTTCATCATGCTGGCGCTGCGCCCGTCGGAGGCGATCTTGACGTCGTAGATCTGGTCCTTGGCGTCGGAGTTCAGCACGCCCTCGATCTTGAGGTGCTTGGACACTTCCTTTTCGAGACGGTAGGTGATCTTGACCGGGCTCTGGTCCTTGCCGACCGTGACCACGTCCGGCGAGAAGCTGTAGAAGTACCGGCCTTGCCCGGCATTGCCGCCGAACACGACGTGGGCGACGGTCAGCTCGATGTCGAGGGTGGCCGTCTTGGTCTTGCTCTTGGTTTTCTGAGTCATTGCAGGAGTTCCTGAGGAGTGGGTGCAGCGTAGAAGGCGATGAAGTCAGGGTGGCGATAGCCGCGCTCGCGCAGCCATTCGATCTGGTGCGCGACCTCGGCCCGGGCGCCGAGGTGAACCTGGGTGCGCACCCAACTGTCGAGCAGGACCCGGTCGCGCGACCGCGGGGCGCTGGCGGCGAGCAGTCCGTGCGCGCGGCGCCAGTCGGCGACGGCGCGCTC
>NZ_JBPKJP010000146.1:0-7552 GCF_051217035.1 Lysobacter sp. 1R34A | reverse complement strand
GGTCGGCCGACCACGGCTGGCGCCAGGCCGGCGCGGTGCCGGGGCAGGTGCTCGCCGGCTCCGGCCGCGCGCTCGGCCAGGCGCACGTGCTGTTTCCGGTGGTCGCTCCGGGCGCGACCCAGGCCACGCCGATGACCTACCAGACCATCACCCAGGCCTGGGCGCCGCTGCCGGGCGCGCAACTGCCCAGCGCACCGCAGGCCGGCGCACGGCAGGCCGACTTACGGCAAGTCGACTTACAGCAGGCCGGCGCACCGCTCATCGCCGCCTGGCCCGACGGCCTGTTGTGGACGCAGCCCTCGGCCGACGGCCGCCGCACCGGTTTCGCCACCGCCCAGGTGCAGGCCAACAAATTACTGCTGCACTGGCTCGACTGGCTGGTGATCGTGGTCTACCTGGCCGGCATGATCGGCATCGGCCTGTACTTCTATCTGCGCGAGAAACGCAACTCGACCGCCAATTTCTTCGTCGGCGGGCGCAGCATTCCGTTCTGGGCCGCCGGCGTCAGCCTGTACGCCGCCAACACCAGCTCGATCAGCTTCATCGCCATTCCGGCCAAGGCCTTCGAGAGCAACTGGCAATACCTCACCAACAACCTGATCGCGGTGCTTGGGCTGATCTTCGTGGCGATCTGGATCGTGCCGCTGTTGCGCCGGCTCGACCTGATGTCGGTGTTCTCCTACCTGGAGACGCGCTTTCACCCGGCGATCCGGATGCTGGCCAGCGCGCTGTGCATCCTGACCCAGATCGGCAGCCGCATGAGCGTGATCCTGTTCCTGCCGGCGCTCGCCATCGCCACCATCACCGGCATCAGCGTGTTCTGGAGCGTGCTGCTGATGGGCGGCTTCACCATCGTCTATACCGCGATGGGCGGGATGAAGGCGGTGATCTGGACCGACTTCGTCCAGGTCATCGTCAAGATGGGCGGCGCGGTGTTCGCCATCGGCTTCATCGTCTGGCAGTTGAACGGCGGCTTCGGCGAGTTCCTCGCCATCGCCCGCGCCGAAGACAAGATGCATCTGTTCGACTTCAGCTTCGACATGACCAAGGCCACGGTCTGGGGCTTCGTGTTCCTGGTGCTGTTCGACGTGGTGCTGACCTTCCCGAAGGACCAGGTGCTGATGCAGCGCACCCTGTCGACCAAGTCCGACCGCGAGGCCGGGCGTTCGATCTGGGCCTTCGCCGCGATCATGATCCCCGGCGGTTTCGTGTTCTACATGATCGGCACCGCCTTGTTCGTCTATTACAAGTCGCACCCGGAGCGGATGAACCCGCTGCTGCCGATCGACGCCACCTTCCCCTTGTTCATCGCCGCCGAACTGCCGGTCGGCGTGACCGGGCTGATCATCGCCGGCATCTTCGCCGCGGCCATGGCGACCCTGTCGGGCATCATGAACAGCGTGGCGACCCTGATCTCGGTCGACTTCTACGAAAAGCTCAGCAAGCGCGGCAGCGCCAAGAAAAGCGTGTTCGTCGCCGAGCTGACCACGGTCGCGGTGGGCCTGGTCGGCATCGGCGCGGCGCTGCTGCTGTCGCGCTTCGACATCCACTCTCTGTTCGACGTGTCGATCGAACTGGCCGGCCTGCTCGGCGGCGGTTTCGCCGGCGCCTACACCCTGGGCATGTTCACCCGTCGCGCCAACTCGCCCGGGGTGGCGATCGGCATCGGCGCGAGCATCGTGCTGACCCTGGTGATCTGGTCGTTCCGCCTGGTCCATCCTTACTTCTATCTGGCGATCTCGATCCTGCTGTGCATCGTCATCGGCTACCTCGCCAGCCTGCTGTTCCCGCCGCCGGCGCGTTCGCTCGACGGGCTGACCATCTACCGCGACCGCGATCCCGTGACCGCCGCCGCGCCGGCCTCCCCCTGATGGCATACGCGGGCCCCGCGGGGCTCGTGTAGCCTGCCTCGGCCGGCCGCGAATCGCCGCGCCGTCGCGAGCTCAGCGAGAGGGCCCTTGGAAACCCAATTTCTCAACACCTTCGTGACCATCGTCGACCAAGGCTCGATGGCCGCGGCGGCGCGCGTACTCGGCATCACGCCGGCCGCGGTGGCGCAGCAGATCCGCACCCTGGAACGCGAGATCGGCGCACCGCTGATCGCCCGCGTCGGCCGCACGGTCAGCGTGACCGAGGAGGGCGCGCGGATACTGCCGCGCAGCCGCGAGCTGTTGCGCAGCGTCGCCGACCTGCGCAGCGTGGCCAACGAAAGCGAGATCTCCGGCGAGCTGCGCCTGGGCGCCTGCCCGACCGCGCTTGCCGGCATGCTGCCCGACGTGCTCGCGCGCATGGTCGAGACCTTTCCGCAGATCAACGTGTTCATCAAGCCCGGCTATTCGGCCGACCTCTACCACGCCGTCGAGCAGGGCGACCTGGATGCGGCGATCGTGCTGCAGGCGCCGTTTCCGCTGCCGAAGACCTGCGAATGGCAACTGCTGCGCGAAGAACCGCTGATCGTGCTGGCGCCGGCGGCGATGGCCGAGCGCGATCCTCACGACCTGCTCGCCAACGAACCGCTGATCCGCTACGACCGCCACCAGTGGGGCGGCCGCCAGGCCGACGAATACCTGCGCGCGGCCAACATCGTGCCGCGCGAACGTTTCGAGCTCAACGCGCTGAACGCGATCGCGGTGATGGTGGACCGCGGCCTCGGCGTCTCGCTGGTGCCGGACTGGGCCAGGCCGTGGCCGGAAGGCCTGAACATCGCGCGCATCGCCTTGCCCGATGCTTCGGCCAAACGCTGCATCGGCATCGTCTGGTCGCGTTCGAGCGTGCGCGTGCGGCTGGTGACGGTGCTGCTGCAGGAAAGCCGCAAGGCGATGCAAGCCAAGGGTTGAGCGCGTCGCCATCGCTGCCGGCGCGATGCGCCGCACATGCTGCAGTGCGGCAATAAATCGCTGATTCTCAAGCAACAATTCCTAGTCTCTGAACATAGTCCGCGGCGGTTCTATGCGCGCAGTCGAACGCATAGGCTCGCACTCACTCCGGGGACATGCGATGTCGGGGACGTCGCCACAAGGACGCGGCCACGCCGCCGTCGCGACGCCGGGGTTCATGCGCGCGCCGCCTCGGCGCGCGCCGCCAACCGCAGCCTGGACGGGACACGACATGCTCAAGCCACTCACCGCCGCGATCAGCAGCATCCTGCTGCTTTCGGCCATCGCCGGTCCCGCTCGCGCACAGGACACGCCGGCCGGCGACGACGGCGACGCCGCGCCGGACCGTACCGCGGTCGATCTCGACAACGTGGTGGTGACCGGCACCCGCAGCCCGAAGGCGGTCGACCGCATTCCCGGCGCGATCACCCTGGTCTCGAAGGAAGAAGTGCAGCGCAACCTGGTGCTGACCGAAGACGCGACCGCCGTGCTGGCGCGCACGGTGCCGGGCTATGCCGAGTCCTCGCAGGCGATGAGCAATACCGGCGAAAACCTGCGCGGCCGCGTCGCCCTGCGCCTGTTCGACGGCGTGCCGCAGGGCTCGCCGCTGCGCGAGGGCACGCGCAACGGCACCTTCACCGACATGGGCATCGTCGGCCGCATCGAAGTCATCAACGGCCCCTCGGCCTCGGAAGGCATCGGCGCGGCCGGCGGCATCATCAACTACCTCTCGGCCGCGCCGACCCGCGAAGGCAACGAGTTCACCGTGATCTCGCGCTACACCACCCAGTTCGAGGACGACAGCGAAGGCTGGAAGCTCGGCTTCAACTTCGCCCGCAAGTCCGGCAACTTCGACCTGCTCGCCAGCGCGTCCTTCCTCGACCGCGGCATCACTTACGACGGCAACGGCCGCCGCATCGGTATGAACACCAGCGGTTCGCTGGCCGACACCGAGTCGCGCAACCTGTTCCTCAAGGCCGGCTACGCCTTCGGCGAGGACGGCGTGCAACGCATCGAAGGCTCGGTCAGTCACTTCAACATCGAAGGCAAGGCCAACTACGTGCAGGTGCTGGGCTGCCGCCCGGACGAGGCCGCGCTGTGCGGCGCCACCCGCACCAACACCTCCGAGCGCGGCAGCATCTTCGGCTCCAAAGCCGCGATCAACGATTTCAAGCAATATCAACTCACCTATATCCACTCGGACCTGTTCGGTGGCACCCTCACCGTGAACGCCTACAAGGCCGACCAGCAGATGCGTTATCTGCCGGAGAACAGCATCGACCGGCAGGACCCGCTGCTCGGGCCGCCCGGCTCGATCTACGACCAGTCCGAAATCGCCACCGACAAGAAGGGCCTGCGCACCTCCTGGGCGCGGCCGTCGCTGTTCTCGGTCAGCGGCCTGGAGCTGCGGGTCGGCCTCGATCTGGTCGAAGACACCGCCGAGCAGCGCCTGGCGCTGACCGACCGGCTGTGGGTGCCGCCGATGGAGTACAAGAGCCGCGCGCCGTGGGCGCAGCTGTCGTGGGACATCGGCCCGGTCACCCTGAGCGGCGGCGTGCGCCGCGAAGACGGCGAGCTGCACGTCGACAGCTACACCACCACCTGGTACCGCGACCGCCGCCATGTCGACGGCGGCACCCTCGACTACCAGGAGACCCTGAGCAACTTCGGCGCGGTCTGGCGCATCACCGACGGCTGGTCGGTGTTCGGTTCCTACGGCGAGGGCTTCACCCTGGCCAACGTCGGTATTCCGCTGCGCAACATCCAGTGCTCCAACGATCCCGGCGACACCCAGCCCGACGGCTGCCCGAACGACCCGCGCATCGGCGTCGCCGACCTGCTCGACCTCAACGCGATCGTGGTCGAGAACACCGAGTTCGGCTTCAACTGGCGCGGCGAACGCGGCGCGCTGAGCGCCTCACACTACGATTCCAAGTCCGACTACGGGCAATCGCTGGCGATCGATCCGGCCACCAACGATTTCGTGCTGCTGCGCGCGCCGGTGCGGATCAAGGGCTACGAACTGTCCGGCGACTGGCGCTTCAACGAGGCCTGGCGCTTCAGCGCGGTGTATTCGCACACCCGCGGCAAGACCTCGTTCTGGGCCGCCGACGCCGCCGGCCGCTACGGCGAAGGCGGCATGAACAAGCCGATGGGCGTGCTCGACATCAACCCCGACAAGTTCGCCTGGACCCTGACCTGGAAATACCACCCGCGCGGCGACGTCAGCCTGGGCGCGACCACCCTGTTCTCGCGCGACCTGTCCGGCAACGACGTACGCGCCTTCGACGGCGCGCGCTTCAACTTCCGCGAGAACACCCGCGGCTACACCTTGTTCGACCTGGGCATGAACTTCGAGACCGAGCGTTACGGCAAGTTTTCGCTCGGCATCGAGAACCTGTTCGACAAGCAATACATCCTGAGCTGGTCGCAGCCGTCCGGCGGCTTCCAGAACTACTGGGCCGGCCGCGGCCGCACCTTCTCGCTCACCCATACCTTCAAGTTCTGAACCGTTCGCGCTCATCGCCGGGTTTCCCTCGAACCGCCGCCGGGTCCTCGCGCCCGCGGCGGTGGCTTTTCGCTGTCGCCGCGCTCGGCCTGTGCCTCGGCCCGGCCTGCGCGAGCGAGCGCTCGGCCGCGGCGAACACCGAAGCCGCCGGGGTGGACCTGCCTTCGGCAGACCTCTCGCAGCTGCACCGCTACATGCATTCGGTCACCGGCCGCGACGGCTATCTCGGCGCGGTCACCCTGGTCGCGCGCGACGGCCGCATCGTCGATTGGCGGGCCTATGGCCACCGCGACCTGGCCCGCCGGGAGCCGATGCGGCGCGATTCGATCTTCCGCATCTATTCGATGAGCAAGACCGTCGCCTCGGTCGCGGCGATGCTGCTGGTCGAGCAGGGCCGGATCGGCCTCGACGATCCGGTGTCGCGCTATCTGCCCGAACTCGCGCGGCCCCAGGTCGTCGCCGGCGGCGACCTCGCCGCGCCGCGGCTGCGCGCGGCTTCCGGCGAGATCACCCTGCGCCACTTGCTCACTCATACCGCCGGTTTCGCCGCCGGACTCGACGGCGACGAACTCGCGAGCGAGTTGGTGCGGCGCCAGGACCCGCACGCCGCCGCCGACCTGCGCGGTTTCGTCGAACGCCTGAGCCGCGCACCGCTCGCCGCCGATCCGGGCACCCGCTTCGGCTACGACGGCGCCGCGCTGGAAGTGCTGGCGCGGGTAGTCGAGGTCGTCGCCGGACAGAGTTTCGATGCGTTCCTGCGCGACCGCGTGTTCGCGCCGCTGGCGATGCGCGACACCGGATTCGAAGTGCCGCCGTCGCAACGCGGGCGCGTGGTCGACCTCACCGCGATGGGTGAGGACGGCCGACTGCGGATCGCCGACGGCATTGGCGCGCGCGAACCCGGCGCGCGCTTGAACGCCTACCCCAGCGGCGCCGGCGGGCTGTACTCGACCGCCGCCGACTACGCCCGCTTCGCGCAGATGCTGCTCGATGGCGGGCGCATCGTTCCGGTCGCGGGCCTGTGCACCGAGAGCGACGCAGCCCGAGCCCCGGTGGCGCCCACGCCGAGCGCGACAGGCGCTTGCGGCGACGACACCGCCTCCAGGCGTCTGCTGCGCGCCGACACCGTCGCCGCGATCCTGCGCAACCAACTCGGCATGCTCGATCCGCCGGTCAACCAGTACAGCGACGGCGAAGGCTTCGGCTTCGGCGGCTATGTCGTGATCGACCCTGCCAAGCGCGACCGTCCCGGCGCGCTCGGGCAATTCGGCTGGTCCGGTGCGGCCTCGACCACCTACGCGGTCGACCCGCAACAGCGCTTGATCGCCATCGCCTTGTTGCAGCACCTGCCGCACGGCGAGGCTCGGCGGGATCTGCCGCGGATCGGCAGCGACTTTTATCGACAGGTGTACCGTTCCTTGAAAATCCCTGGCGCCTTGAAAGTTCCTGCCGCCTCGACACCGGAGGCGACGCGATGAGCGCCGCGTCGCCGGGATGGGTCCTGGTGGCCGGCTCGGCCAACCTCGACTTCGTGGTCCGCGCCAGTCACGTGCCGGCGCCCGGCGAGACCGTGCTCGGTCGCGAACTGGCCCTGTTCCCGGGCGGCAAGGGCGCCAACCAGGCCGTGGCCTGCGCCCGCGCCGGCGGCGCGCCGACCCGGATGCTGCTGGCGCTCGGCGACGACGCGCATGCCGTGCCGATCGAACGCTCGCTGCGCGAGGCCGGGGTCGACACCCGGATCGTGCGCGTCGCCGACCGCGCCACCGGCACCGCCTTCGTCTGCGTGTCCGACGACGGCGAGAACGCGATCACCGTCGCGCCCGGCGCCAACGCAGCGCTGCGCGACGAGGACCTGCCCGATCTCGACGGCGTCAGCCATCTTCTGCTGCAACTCGAGTCCCCGCTCGCCGCGGTCGAAGCCTGGGCGCGGCGCGCCCGCGCCGCCGGCGTGTGCGTGGTCTTGAACGCGGCGCCGGCGCCGGCCCAACCCCTGCCGCCCGGCTTGCTCGAAGCGGTGGACCTGCTGATCGTCAACGAAGGCGAACTGGCCGCGCTCAGCGGCGTATCCGCATCGGCGGGCGCCGGCCACCTGGAGGCTGCGCTGGCGCGGCTGCCGGCCTGCGACGTGGTGGTGACTCTCGGCGCGCGCGGCTGCCGCGCGCGTGCC
>NZ_JBPKJP010000145.1:0-7618 GCF_051217035.1 Lysobacter sp. 1R34A | reverse complement strand
TGCGGCCGCCGGCGCTGCGCTGCCGGGCGGCTGGCCCTGGGTCGCGGTCGCGGCGGTGCCGCCGCCGACCCGGGCGTTGATCGCGTCGTGGGTCTCCAGGATCACCGGATACATCACGTAGATCGACAGCACGATCGCCAGGCCGTTGATGACCACGTTCGGCGGCACCTGCTGCAGGCCCAGCGCGTTGCGCAGCAGGCTCAGCACGACCACGATCTTGGTGAACGAGGTCACCATGACCGCGACGAACGGGGCCAGCGCGAGGCTGACCACCGTGATCAGCACCAAGGCCGGCGAGAACGAACTGAAATCCATGGTTCAGCTCCAGGCGATCAGGCGCACGCCGAGAGTGTCGCCGACCGCGACGATCTCGCCGCGCCCGGCGTCGCGGCCGTTGGCGCGGATCACCACGTTGGCGCCTTCCAGGCGCGAGGGCAGGGCGAACACGTAGCCGGGCTGGAAGCCGGACAGTTCGTCGTACCGGCATTCGAGCCGGCCCAGGTCGAACTCCAGGCGGACCGGAACGTCCGGTGCGGTGGGTTCCGCGGACTCGGGGGCAGCGGACTCGGTGTCGCTCATCGCGGAGGTCTCCTGGTGCGTGGAAAGGGTTAAGGGCGCGCCGTCGATGCGCCAGCCGTCGGCGGCCGGCGCCAGCGGCCAGGCGAAGCCGGGCACCTGCGCCTGGATCGGCGGCGGGCGTTGGGAGTTGCCGATCACGAGCACGTCGCCGGGGCGCAGCTGGCGCCATTGCGCATGGCGCAACGACGGGCCGGCCCAGCGGATCGCGATCGGCACCGGCAGGTCGGCCCAGCGCGCGCGCGGGTCCTCGCCGTAGCCGGGTTCGGGGGTTTCGGCGCGCGCGAGCAACTGGCCGACCCAGTTGACCGGCATGCGCAGGGTGCCGCGGCTCAGCACCTGCGCGCCGCTGCCGTCGGTGATCACGAACGATAGCCACAGGCCGTCGAGTTCGGCTTCGGCCTCGGCGTGGGCGGCGCGGATCGGGTCGCCGGCGCCGTCGTCGACGATCGGGATCAGGGCGACGTCGATGCCCTGGCTCAGCCGCACCAGCTGGGTCTCGTGGGCGAGGCTCCAGGCCAGCAGGCGCGAGCGGCCCTGGTAGTCGCTCCAGTGCAGGCCGGTGTCGCCGGCGTTGGCCAGGCTGCTGTCGAAGCGCAGCTTGACCCGCGCGCCGTCGCCTTCCAGCGTGACCAGTTCGCCGTGCGCCGGCTCGGCCGGCACGAAGCTGAGCCAGCCGCCGTCGCGGGTCGGCCAGCGCTGGCGCAGCGCGAACACGTCGCGCAGCGCCTCGGCCTGCCAGGGATGCAGGGAGGGCAGGCGGCCGCGCGGCGAAGCGGCAAGGCCGGCGGCGCCGGCCGAATGCGTCGGCGTCATCGTTTCGCTCGTCTCACCCATGGCCCAGCGCCACCTTCATCAGTTCGGGCAGCGAGCGTACCCCGAGTTTGTTCATCATGTTCGATCGATGCAGTTCCACGGTCTTGACGCTGATGCCGAGCACGTCGGCGATGATCTTGTTCGGTTTGCTCGCCACCACCAGGTCCATGACCTGGCGTTCGCGCGGGCTGAGCCGGGCCAGGCGGTCGTCGCCGGCCTCGGCGGCATGGTTGCGCGCATTGGCGATGGCGGCCCGGATCGCATCGATCAGGGCATCGTCGCTGAAGGGTTTTTCGAGGAAGTTGGACGCGCCCTTGCGCATCGCCTCGACCGCCAGCGGCACGTCGCCGTGGGCGGTGACGAACACCAGCGGCAGGCCGATGCCGCGCCGGCGCAGTTCTTCCTGCAGTTGCAGGCCGCTCATCAGCGGCATGCGGATGTCCGAGACGATGCAGTGGGCGCCTCCGCCGTGGCGTTCGCCGGCATAGGCCTCCAGGAACGCCGGCCCGGAGGCGTAGGCCTGGACTTCGAAGCCGGCGGTTTCGAGCAGCCACGCGGTCGAATCGCGGAAGCCGTCGTTGTCGTCGACCAGGTAGATGCGTGCTTCGCTCATGGGCGGGTGTTCCCCGGGGCGGCGGGCGAGAGGCGGGCGGCGGGCACGGCGCGGGCGGCTCGGAAGCGTTCGGGCATCGTGCTCAGGTCCTGGCTTCGTAACGCGGCAGGGTGAAGCCGAACACGCTGCCGCCGCCCTCGCGCGGCTCGAAGAACAGCCGGCCCTCGTGATACTCGATGATCGACCGGCAGATCGCCAGGCCGATGCCGAGGCCGTCGGTCTTGGTGGTGAAGAACGGCGAGAACAGCTGGTCCTGCTCGGCCGGGCTGAGGCCGGCGCCGCGGTCGGACACGCGCACCTCGATCTGGTCGTCGAGGTTCATGCGCGCGTCGATGCGCAGCTCGCGGCGCGCGGTCGGGATCTCGCGCATCGCCTCGATGGCGTTCTTGACCAGGTTCAGCAGCACCTGCTCGATCATCACCCGGTCGGCGAACACCGGTGCCAGCCGCGCCGGCAGGCCGAGGTCGATGCGCAGTTGCAGGCGCTCGGCCTCCAGGCGCAGCAGCTCGAGCACGGTCGCGGCGATCTGGCTGAGGTCGTGGGCGTCGCGGCGCGGTTCGCGCGCGCGCACGAACTCGCGCACCCGCGAGATCACCGCGCTGGCGTGTTCGGCCTGGGTACGCGCGGCCTGCAGGGCGCGTTCGACCTGGACCGGGCCGCCGGCCTGTTCGACCAGGCGCAGGCTGCCGTTGAGGTAATTCATGATCGCCGCGAGCGGCTGGTTCAATTCGTGGGCCAGGGTCGCGGCCATCTCGCCGACCGACATCAGGCGCGAGGTGAACAGCAGTTTTTCCTGGCGGGTCTTGTGCGAGTCCAGGGTCTCGATGCGCTCGCTGATGTCGACCGCGGTCAGCACGTCGACCGCGCCGCCGCCGTGCTCGGCACGGCCCCAGTGCAGCGCGTACCAGCGGCCGCTGTGCGGGGCCAGCACTTCGCGCGGACGCTCGCCGTCGCCGGCCTCGCCTTGCAGGCGGGCGAGCAAGGCCACGCGTTCACCATGTTCAGCCAGTTCGCCGAATTCCTCGCGGTAACGCGCGTTGCCGGCGATCAGGGCGCCGTCCCCGGCGAACATCGCGCAGGCGAACGGGACCGCGCCCAACAGGCCGGCGTCGTGGTCCGGGGCGCTGGCCGCGCCCGATTCATCGCTGGGTTTGCTACGACGTTTCGCTGTGACCATGCTCACATCAATGCCATGCGCGACGACTCGTCGACGTGAAGCGACGATCCGCCGCCGTTGCGGGGCGGCCGGGCTGCTACGGTATGTCGGCGCGGCCTCGCCGCTCCTCTCGCCCCGTTACCGGTTCCGCACAGACCCACCATGCCGATACTGCTCCCCCTGCGCTCGCTGCTTAAACGCTCCCCGCTGCCGGCCCTGGCCGCGCTGCTGTCGCCGGCGCCCGCGCTGGCCTTCGCGGCGGCGGCCAAGACCCCCGCGGCTCCGGCGAACGTTCCCGAACCGCCTTCGTTCTTCCTCGAACTGCTATCGATCATGCTGCCAGTCGCGGTGGTCCTGGTCGGCCTGGTCGCGGTCTTGTATTACCTGCGCAAGCGCCATGGACTGACCGCGCGCGACAATCCGCTGTCGGTCCTGCAGGTGCTTCCGGTCGGCCCGCGCGAGCGCATCGTGGTGCTGCGCACGCGCAGCGGCCGCGCCCTGGCGATCGGGGTCGGCGGACAAACGATGAGCCTGATCGCCGAACTCGATTCCGCCGACGTCGCCCCATTGCCGACTGCGACGACGATACCGGAATCGACCGTCGCCGCGGCCGAAGCCGAATCGTGACGAGTCTTCGGCTACGTTAGTCGAACGCAATTGCGCAATTGCGCACGGGCTCACAAAAACAATGATGAATGCGCGCGAATGTAGCCGCCCGAGAGCGAGGGGGCGTGATTGTGCATATCCCGCACAATAAGCACCTCGTTCACACAAATGATGACAATCAGCACTTAGTATCGGGCGTCCGAACCGGGATCGTGTAAGGACGGCGCCATGGCTGGGTGCTCAGGGGTATGTGGTAGGGCAGTGACTGCTTTCACCGTTCGATGCAGGGCCGAACTCACTTCGATCGCGACCCGTGGCCAGACGCCGCGGGGCCGCGCCGTCGCGGCTGCGCGCCCGAACGAGGTCCGCTCTTCGATTCTCAGGAACCGGGACTGACCGAATGCGCGCATTGTTGAGTTCCCTGATGGCCGCCGCTCCCGGCGCGACGCCCCGGCGTCGCGCCGGTTACAGCGATATCGTGCTGGCCATCGCAGCGGTCACGATCATCGGCGTGATGATCCTCCCGTTGCCGTTGGCCATCATCGACACCCTGGTCGCGGTCAACATCGCCATCGGCTTCGGCCTGCTGCTGATCGCCCTGTACATCCCGACCCCGGTCGCGTTCTCCAGTTTCCCCAGCGTGCTGCTGCTGACCACGCTGTTCCGCCTGGCCCTGTCGATCGCGATCACCCGCTCGATCCTGCTCGAGGCCAACGGCGGCCACATCGTCGAAACCTTCGGCAGCATGGTCGCCGGCGGCAACCTGGTGGTCGGGTTCGTGGTGTTCCTGATCATCACCGTGGTCCAGTTCATCGTCATCGCCAAGGGCGCCGAGCGCGTGGCCGAGGTCGCCGCGCGCTTCACCCTCGACGCGATGCCCGGCAAGCAGTTGTCGATCGACTCGGACCTGCGCGCCGGCCTGACCGACAAGGACGAGGCCAAGCGCAAGCGCCGCCTGCTCGAAGTCGAAAGCCAGCTGCACGGCAGCCTCGACGGCGCGATGAAGTTCGTGAAGGGCGACGCCATCGCCGGCATCGTCATCATCATCATCAACCTGCTCGGCGGCCTGGCGATCGGCGTGCTGCAGAAGGGCATGACCCTCGGCGACGCCACCCACACCTACAGCATCCTGACCATCGGCGACGGCCTGGTTTCGCAGATCCCGGCGATCCTCGCCACGATCGCGGCCGGCCTGGTGGTCACCCGCACCGCCGGCGACGAGGACGACCGCCACCTCGGCGAGTCGATCACCCGCCAGGTCACCGGCCAGCCGCGCGTGCTGCTGATCACCGGCTGCCTCGCCTTCCTGATGGTCTTCGTGCCGGGCTTTCCGAGCCTGGTGTTCCTGTTGCTGTCGGCGGTGCTGCTCGGCTTCGCCGCCTGGCGCTACCGCCACGGCTCGGTGTTGCTGCGGCGCGCGTTCCGGGTGCCGGAAGGCGAGCGCGGCACCGACGACGTGGTCGTCAACGAAGACGAGATCGCCCCGCCCGCGCCGCTGCAGCTGGACCTGTCGCCGGTGCTGGCGGCGGCGTTCGGCGAGGCCACGGTGCGCGAGCGCATCGTCGATGTCGCCCGCCGCCTGCGCGAGGAATACGGCGTGCCGCTGCCGGTGCCGGTGGTCAAGGTGGTGCCGGCGCTCGACAACGGCGACGGCCTCGGCGGCTATCGCCTGACCGCCTACGGCGCGCGCATCGCCTTCGGCCGGCTGTCGGCGAACGCGCAGTTCCGCCCGGCCCGCAGCGGCGACGCCGGCGCGCCCAAGCTCGCCGGGTTCTTCCCGCCGCTGGCCGGCGAGTGGACCGGTCAGACCGGCGGCGAGACCCGCGATGCCCTGGCCACCCTGGTCGAGCACTGCCGCGCCGCGCTGGAGCGCCGCATGGGCAGCTTCATCGGCATCCAGGAGACCTCGAACCTGTTCGGCAAGATGCAGCGCGACTATCCGGACCTGGTCAAGGAAATGCTGCGCGTGGTGGCGCCGCAGCGCGTGGCCGACGTGCTGCGCCGGCTGGTCGAGGAAGGCGTGCCGATCCGCAATCTGCGCGATGCCTTCGAGGCCATCACCGATGTCGGCGGGCGCGAGAAGGACGTGGTGCTGCTGACTGAATACGTGCGGGTCGCGCTCAAGCGCGAGATCGCCGACCGCTACGCCGACAGCGAACGCACGATGCAGGTGCTGTTGATCCATCCTGAATTGGAGGATCGCCTGCGCCAGTCGGTGCGCGTCGCCGGCGGCGCCACCCAGTTGGCGATCTCGCCCGAGCTGGCCGGGCGGCTCGGCGCCGAAGTGCGTTCGCACCTGGGCCGCCAGGCCGAGGGCGTGCGGCCGGTGCTGCTGTGTTCACTGGACGTTCGCCGACACCTGCGCAAGCTGCTAGAGATCGATTTCTTCGAACTGCCGGTGCTGTCCTACCAGGAACTCGCACCCGACCTGCGCATCGTGCAGGCCGGCCAGGTCAATGCCTAGATGAGCGCCAAGACGATGCAACGTCCCAGCCTCCATCGCCAGGTAACCTCCCCGATCCATCATCGGCCGGTGGGTGCGCGCGTTCCGCGCGGCCCGGCCGTACGCGCCGCCCTCAGCGGCGGCGTCTAGACAGGAGTCCGTCATGTCTTCCCCCGACATCCGTATCGAACCCGCCGAGCCCCGTGCCGCCGCCGCGTCGCCCGCGGTCAGCGTGCTGCGCATCGTCTCCGGCCTGCACGCCGGCGCCAGCCGTCCGCTGTCGGCGCAGGAAACCCTGTTGATCGGCAGCGGCGGCGACTGCGACATCGTACTGTCCGACCCGGGCGTCGCCCCGCACCACGCCTTCATCACCCGCATGGGCGGCACGGTTTCGCTGCGCGCGGTCGACGCGCCCCTGCTGATCGACGGCCAGACCTTGAACCCGGGCGATCCGGCCGAGCTGTCGGCGATGCAGCGGGTCGACCTGGGCAGCGCCTCGCTCGCGGTCGGCGCCAGCGAAGACCCGGCCTGGGCGACGATCCTGCCGAACCTCGGCGAGCTGGCCAAGCCGCCGCGCTCGTCGATGCGCCACCTGCCCCTGATCGCCGGCCTCGCCGCGCTTTCGCTGGTGTCGGTGGCGATCGCCGCGGCGGTGATGCCCGGCTTCGAGAAAGAACCCACCGCCATGGAAGTGGTGACGCCGCTGATCAAGGAGTTCTCGATCGTCGGCGGCCGCGCGGTCGAGAACGAAGATGGCAGCGTGGTGCTGTCGGGCACGATCAAGGACGCGACCACGCGCGAGATGATCCGCAAGCGCCTGGTCACCGGCAACGTGCAGGCGCGGCTCGACCTGCGCACCGGCGACGACATCGCCGCCGACGTGCGCGAAGTGCTGCGCAGCCAGGGCCTGGCCGTGCAGACCAAATACCTCGGCAACGGCGACGTCGAGGTCGCCGGCCGCTTCGCCGACCAGGACAAGTTCAAGCGCGCGATCGCCTCGCGCGCGATGCAGGACGTCAACGGCGTGCGCCGGGTGATTCCGCGCGACCTCGACGAGAGCGCCGAGGCCGCGGCCGGGCCGACCGTCGCCGCGGTCGACGCCGAACCCAAGGCCCCGGTCAGCACCGCGCCGACCCGGATCGTGCAGATCGTGCGCGGCGCCAACCCGCACGTGATCGACGTCGACGGCGCCCGGTACGCGGTCGGCGAATCCATGCCCGACGGCCGCTCGCTGATCGCCATCGGCGACAAGGCCTGGGCGCTGAACAAGGTCAGCGGCCAGGTCGAGGAGATCAAGGCGCAGCCGGTAACCGCGGCCGAGCAGGCCGCCATCGCCGCCGCGGCGGCCGGCACCGCAGCGACCGCCGCCGCGACCGGTGCGACACCGGCGACGACTGCCCCGGTCGCC
>NZ_JBPKJP010000144.1:0-7707 GCF_051217035.1 Lysobacter sp. 1R34A | reverse complement strand
GCGCTGAGCGCGGTCGATGCTGCGCTCGCGCAGCGTTTCGACAGCGCCCCCGACGCCGACATCGACCGCCTGCTGCGCGCGCGCACCGACGCGGTCGACGCGCAGGTGCGCGCGGCCTGGCGGGCCTGCGTCGACGAGGGCGCGCCGCTGGCCTTGTTCGCGGTCGGCGGCTACGGCCGCGGCGAACTGTTCCCGCAGTCGGACATCGACCTGCTGGTGCTCGCCGATCCGCAGGCGCAGACCGCCCAGGCCGAACAGCTCGGCTGCTTTTTCGCCTCGCTGTGGGACGCCGGCCTGCCGGTCGGCCACGCGGTGCGTTCGGCCGAGCAGTGCACCGAAGCCGCCGCCGACCTCAGCGTGCTGACCGCGATGCTGGAAGCGCGCCCGCTCGCCGCCGGCGCGCTCGCGCAGATGGCGCTGCAGGCGGCGATCTCGCCGTCGCAGGTGTGGCCGGCGCGCGAATTCTTCATCGCCAAGCGCGAAGAGCTGCGCCTTCGCCACGCCCGCTACGGCGATACCGCCGACAACCTCGAGCCCAATCTCAAGGAAGGCCCGGGCGGCATGCGCGACGTGCAGACCCTGCACTGGATGGCGCTGCGGATCATCGGCACCTCCGACCTGGAATCGCTGGTGTCGATCGGCCAACTCGGGCCGGACGAACTGACCACATTGGAACGCGAGCGGCGGACGCTGTCGCGTTTGCGATTCGGGCTGCACCTGGTCGCGCGCAAACGCGAAGAACGGCTGCGCTTCGATTACCAGAAGCTGCTCGCCGAACGACTGGGGCATGTCGACAACGCCGACAACCTCGCCGTCGAGCAGATGATGCAGGGCTTCTATCGCAGCGCCGCGCTGGTGCTGCGGATCGGCGAGCGCCTGTTGCAGCGCTTCGAGGAACAGATCGAAGGCGAGGCCGTGCCGGTGCCGCTGGACGGCGTGTTCGAGGCCTTCGAGTTGCGTCGCGACTACATCGCCGCGCGCGACGCCGAATGGCCGCGCGACGCCTCCGAGGTGTTCGCCCTGTTCGCGGCCTGGGCCGCGCACGACGAGATCCGCGGCCTGCATTCGCAGACCGCGCGCGCGCTCGCCGAAGCGCTGTCGCGGGTGCCGAGCTTCGTCGAGGCCGAGCCGGCGCTGCGCGAGCGTTTCATCAAGATCCTGCGCGGCCCGCATCCGGTGCACGCGCTCGAACGCATGGCGCGCCTGGGCGTGCTCGGGCGCTGGATTCCGGCGTTCTCGAAAGTCTCCGGGCGCATGCAGTTCGATCTGTTCCATGTCTACACGGTCGACCAGCACACCCTGGCGGTGCTGCGCAATCTCGCGCGCTTCGCCTCGGGCGTGGCCGACGAACGCTTCAGCATCGCCCACGAAGTCTGGCCGCGCCTGCGCAAGCCGGAACTGTTGCTGCTCGCCGGCCTGTTCCACGACATCGCCAAGGGCCGCGGCGGCGATCATTCCGAACTCGGCGGCGACGACGCGCGGGTGTTCTGCTCGACCATGGGCCTGAGCGAGTCCGACACCGCCCTGGTCGAATGGCTGGTGCGCCAACACCTGCTGATGTCGGTGACCGCGCAGAAGCAGGACATCGCCGATCCCGAGGTGATCCATCGCTTCGCGACCAAGGTCGCCGATCGCGAGCACCTGGATCATCTGTATCTGCTGACCTGCGCCGACATCGCCGGCACCTCGCCGAAGCTGTGGAACGCGTGGAAGGACCGGCTGCTCGCGGACCTGTACACCGCCACCCGCCTGGCCTTGCGGCGCGGGCTCGAACACCCGGTCGCCGGCGCCGAACGCGCTGCCGAGACTCGCGAAGCCGCCCAGGCCATGCTGGCCGCGTTCGGCGCGCGCGAGGACGAAATCGCCGCCTTGTTCGCGCGCATGCCGGAGATCGCCTTCCAGCGCGGCCGTCCCGACCAGATCGCCTGGCAGGCGGCCTCGCTGCGCGGCATCGCGCTCGGCGACACCCGGGTGCGTGCGCGACCGGTCAGCGCCCACGGCGGCGCTCATGCCGGCGCGCTCGAAGTGTTCGTGCATTCGCCCGATCGCGACGGCCTGTTCGCCGCGATCGTCGCCACCCTCGACCGCCTCGGCCTGGCGATCCAGCAAGCGCGCGTGCTCGACGGCCCGCACGGCGCGATCTTCGACACCTTCGAAGTGGTGCCGACCGATCCGCGCCAGCCGCCGAGCGCCGAGGACGTCGAACGGCGCCTGGAGGCGATCCTGGCCGGGCCGCTCGAACGGATCAAGCCGGCCCGCCGCGCGCAACCGCGACACCTGCGCCACTTCCGCATCGCCCCGCAGATCGTGTTCGCCTCGTTCAACAAGGACGAAGCCGCGAGCGCGCGCACCACCTTGAGCCTGGTCTGCACCGACCGCCCCGGCCTGCTAGCCGATGTCGCCCAGACCCTGCGCAAACAGCGCCTGCGCGTGTACGACGCGCGCATCGCCACCTTCGGCGAACGCGCCGAGGACGTATTCCAGATCACCGACGGGCGCGATCGCGCGCTCGACGAAACGCAACAGCAGGCCCTGCGCGACGCGCTGCTGGCCTGCCTCGAAGGAGACAGTCGATGAGCCCCGCCAAGAAGACCGCGCAGAAGACCGCCAAGAAGACCGCACGCAAGAAGAGCAACGAAGCGCCGGGCATCGACGAGTTGAAGTTCATGATCGACAGCGCTTTCGAGCGCCGCAGCATGCTCACGCCGGACGAAATCGAAGGCTCGACCCGGCCCACCGTGGAGCGGGTGATCTCCGGCCTGGAGCAGGGCGAGTTCCGCGTCGCCGAGCCCGACGGCAAGGGCGGCTGGAGCGTCAACGAGTGGCTGAAGAAAGCGGTGCTGCTGTACTTCCGGGTCAACGACATGCAGGTCGTCGACGCCGACCCGGCGCCGTTCTGGGACAAGGTGCCGGCGCGCTTCGAGGGCTACGGCGAAGCCGATTTCCGCAAGCTCGGCGCGCGCGTCGTGCCCGGCGCGATCGCCCGCCGCGGCGCCTACATCGGCAAGGACGTGGTGCTGATGCCGAGCTTCGTCAACATCGGCGCCCACGTCGGCGAAGGCACCATGGTCGACACCTGGGCCACGGTCGGTTCCTGCGCCCAGATCGGCAAGCATTGCCATCTGTCCGGCGGCGCCGGCATCGGCGGCGTGCTCGAACCGCTGCAGGCCTCGCCGACCATCATCGAAGACCATTGCTTCATCGGCGCGCGTTCGGAAGTGGTCGAGGGTTTCGTCGTCGGCCATCACAGCGTGATCGGCATGGGCGTGTTTCTCGGCCAGAGCACCCGCGTCTACAACCGCGCCACCGGCGAGATCAGCTACGGCCGCGTGCCGCCGTACAGCGTGGTCGTGTCGGGCCAGTTGCCGGCCAAGGATGGATCGCATTCGCTGTACTGCGCGGTGATCGTCAAGCAGGTCGACGCCAAGACCCGTTCGAAGACCAGCATCAACGATTTGTTGCGTGGTCTGGCCGACTGAGTCGGGTTGTAGCGAGTGCGTAGTAACGAGTAACGGGTGCCGGCGGCTGCCCCTGGTTTCTATTCACTAGTTTTAGTTCCTCCTCACTCGTTCCTGGCTCAGCGTCTGTTCCAAGGAATTTCAGCAATGACCATCGTCTACGGACTCAACAACTGCGACACGTGCAAGAAGGCCCGCAAGTGGCTGGACCGCTTCGGCGTCGCCCACACCTTCGTCGATTATCGCGATGACCGGCAGGCGCCGGAGACGCTGGTCGAGTGGAAGAATCAGGTCGGCGGCTGGGAGTCGCTGATCAACAAGTCCTCGACGACCTGGCGCACCCTGGCGCCGAACCGCAAGGAGCCGGCCTCGGACGCGGAGTGGAAGTTGCTGCTGAAGGAGTACCCGCAACTGATCCGTCGTCCGCTGGTGGTGACCGACGACGGCAAGGTCAGCCAGGGCTTCAGCGACAACGGCTTCAAGCAGCGTTTCGGAGTCGGTTCGTGAGCGCGGCCTCGTCGAGTGCCGTACTGGACCTGACCCTGGCGCTGATCGCGCGGCCCTCGGTCACCCCCGACGACCTCGACTGCCAGGCCATGATCGCCGAGCGGCTGCGTCGCGCCGGTTTCGTCTGCGAGCACCTGCGCTACGGCGAGGTCGACAATCTGTGGGCGGTGCATGGCGACGGCGAAGGCCCGACCCTGGTCCTGCTCGGCCATACCGACGTCGTGCCCTCCGGCCCGGTCGACACCTGGGCCAGCGATCCCTTCCTGCCCGAGATCCGCGACGGCGTGTTGTACGGCCGCGGCGCCGCCGACATGAAGGGCAGCGTGGCCGCGTTCGTGGTCGCGCTGGAAGAGTTCGTTGCCGCCCACCCGCAACATCGCGGGCGCATCGCCCTGCTGCTGACTTCCGACGAGGAGGGCGACGCGATCGATGGCGTGCGCCGCGTCGCCGAGACCTTCCGCGAACGCGGCGAGCGCATCGATTGGTGCGTGACCGGCGAGCCTTCGTCGACCGCCAGGCTCGGCGATCTGCTGCGCGTGGGCCGCCGCGGCACCTTGTCGGCGACCTTGAAGGTGATCGGTGTGCAGGGCCATGTCGCCTACCCGGAAAAGGCGCGCAACCCGATTCATCAGGCCATGCCGGCCTTGTCCGAACTGGCCGCGCGCCGTTGGGACGAAGGGTACGAAACCTTCCCGCCGACCTCGCTGCAGATCAGCAACATCCAGGCCGGCACCGGTGCCAACAACGTGATTCCAGGCGAGCTGCAGGTGCTGTTCAACCTGCGTTACAACCCGAGCTGGAACGCCGAGCGCCTGGAACGGGAATGCGAGGATGTGTTGCGTGCGCACGGCCTGCAGTACGAACTGTGCTGGTTCCGCGGCGGCGAGCCGTTCTACACCCCGGAAGGTCCGCTGCGCGCTGCGGCGCGCGAAGTGCTGGCGCGGTTCTCCGGCGGCCAGCCCGAGGAAAGCACCGGCGGCGGCACCTCGGATGCGCGCTTCATCGCGCCGCTGGGTGCGCAATGCATCGAGATCGGCCCGGTCAACGCCAGCATCCACAAGGTAGACGAGAACGTCTCGGTCGCGGACCTGGAGGCGTTGCCGGATCTGTATCGGGCGTTGATCGAGCGCTTGTTGGTCGAAAGCCGCTAACCGGCATCGCAAGGCGTCGCCGCTATGTTGCGATGCTGCGGCGAACGTTGACATGGCGGTCGCCGCGGACGCGACATTTACTGCAACGGCTTGACCGTCAAGGTATGCCGCGCGGGGCCCGGCAGGAACGGCGTCGGCCGGCCGCGCACCCAATCGTCGTGGCCCGCGCCCCAGAACGGCGACAGCGGGTGGCCGCTCTGGCCGCCGGGCATGTGGATGATGCCGTCGGCCTCGTGGCCGGGCGACACCACCATGCGTTCGGAAGCGCCGAAATCCGGTCGCTGCACCCGCGGCATGGCCGAGTCGCCGGGCAGTTCGTCGAACGGCATGCACAGCGCGCGCTTGGCGAAGCCGGGCAGGGCCGATGCGAGCGGGTGGCAGATCGAAGCGGTGTTGTGCTCGCCCCAACGCTGCCTGGCCAGGCGCGCCGCGGCATCCGGGCCGGGCGACACCGCGAATTCCTTGAGCACGTCGTCGGCCGAGTGCTCCAGCAATTCGTCCCAGGAGCGTTCGCTGCGCGGCAACAGATGATCCGGCCGTTGCGTCAGCAGCGGCCAGACCACGCCTTCGAGCTGTTTCAGCTCCGGCATCACGAAACCATCGCCGAGTTCGGCACGCACCGGCGCGGTCAGGCCGTTGGCGATGCGGGTGTGCACCGCGCGGCGCCAGTTGCGGACGATCCGGTAGCTCGCCGAGCCGGGCACGGCGCGGCCCTCCCAGCGACGCGCCGCTTCGGCCAGCGTCGCCAGCGCGGGGCTGGCGTTGCCGGCCTTGTCCACGCGCGCGGCCTGGTCCTGCAGCAACTTCCACCAACGCTGCAGGAACAGCGCGCGGTCGTCGAGCTGGATCGCGAGCAGGTCGCGTTCGTTGAAGCGCTGTTTGGCGAACAGGCCGTCGCGGATCTGGCCGGCGCGCGCGCCGAGCACGTAGTTGCCGTCGCCGATGCGCTCGTACTCGTGGCCGTCGAGCGTGCGCGTGTTCGCCGTCCACAGCCGGCCCGACGGCGGCGCGACCAGCTGCGGCGCGTCTTCGGTCTGCAGGCTCCAGGGCGGGCATGCGGCGCTGCGTCGCTTGCCGGCGACGAGGTCGTTCTCGACCAGGGTCGCGGTCGAACAGGCGTCGTCGCGTTCCGGAATCGGCCCGAGCAGGCGCCAGGCGATCTTGCCCTGTCGGTCGCCGAGCACCAGATTCTGCACCGGCATGGCGACGTCGCGCGCGAGCCGCATCGCGTCGTCGACCGATCGCGCGCGGCTCAGATCGGCCAGGCCCATGTTGAGCGAGCCCGGCAAATGCGCGGCCCAGCGCAGGGCCAGCGCGCTGCCGTCGGGGTTGTCGTGCAGCAACGGTCCCCAAGCGGTCTCGCGCACCGTCAGTTTGCTCGGCGGCGCGCCTTTGACCTCGATGAGTTCCTCATGCACGCGCAGGCCGGCGCAGGTCGCAGCGGTGGCCGCGCCGGCGCAGCCGGGTTCGAGCGACCAGTCGGCCCAGTCGCCGTAGCTGTTGGTGAAGGCCCAGGCGACATGACTGTTGCTGCCGACCACCAGCGCCGGCAAACCCGGCAAGGTGAAGCCGCTGACATCGACCCGGCCGTCGGAAACGCGCGGATCGGCGTAGCGCAGGCGCGCGCGAAACCACAGGTTGGGCGCGCGCAGGCCCAGGTGCATGTCGTCGGCGACGATGGCGCGGCGGTCGGCGGTCAGGCTGCCGGCGACGGCGAAATTATTGCTGCCGATCTCGTCGGGGAAGGGCAGTTGCAGCACGCCGCCGGAGGCCGGCGCCGGCAGTTTGCGCAGATCGACCTGGTCGGCGCCCGGCAGCTCGGCATCGCCGAACGGCGCGCCGAACAGCGGCGCGTCCCAGCGGCTGCCGTTGTGGGTGATCAGGGCGTACAAGGCCGGCGGCAGGTGCGGGCGCATGCGCCAGTACGCGAGGTCGCGGGCGTTGCTCGCGTCCTGCAGGTCGAAGTACATCGCGTACCCGACCAAGGCCGAATCCGATCGCTTCCAGGGTTCGGGCTCGGCGCCGAGCAACAAATACGGCCAGGGTTTGCGCGACAGGCCGGCGACGCCTGCGTTGATGCCGTCGGCATAGGCCTGCAGCAAGGCGGCCTTGTCGCCGGCGAACGACGCCAGTTGCGTTTCGACCCGGCTGCGCAGGCGATGCACCCGATGACGACGGTCGTAGTCGAGCGCGCGAGCGCCGAACAGCGCCGACAGTTCGCCGGCCGCGGTGCGTCGCAGCAGGTCCATCTCGAAATAGCGCTCTTGGCCGTGGACATAGCCGAGGATGCGCATCGCATCGGTCTGGTTGGCGGCATCGACGGTGACCACGCCGAGCGCATCGCGCTGGATCGTCGCCGGGGCCGACAGGCCGGGCAGGGCGAGTTCGCCGTCCAGGCGGGGCAGGCTGCCGCGCAACATCCACCAGGCCGCGACGGCGCCGAGCAACGACAGGCAAAACAGCGCGATCAGGCCGCGCTTGATCCATTTGGCCATGGTTTCCTCCGCCGCCGAGCTTAGCCGAAGTCGGTGTCGGCGCCGTGGCCGCGCCGCATCGGCTGCCGCCGTCGCCGGCCGTCCCGCCGCCGGCCG
>NZ_JBPKJP010000143.1:0-7861 GCF_051217035.1 Lysobacter sp. 1R34A | reverse complement strand
GCCTGGTCCTGTTGCCGGCCTGGTCGTGGCGATGCTGCTGCCGGCGCCGGGCCTGGCCCTGGCCGGGCTCGGCGCGGCGCTGCTGTCGGCGGCGGCGATGCGCGCGCATCGCTCCAAACAGGGGTAGGAGCGGCGCAAGCCGCGACCGCGACAGCGCAACGACAGCGCCGGTGCCGCCTCGCGGCAGAGCTTGGGACTGAAGACGTCTTGCGGATGGCCGCTTCTGCCGAGGTGGTTCTCGCCCTCTGGAACGACCGCTTCGCGACAACCTGCTAGGCTTTCGCGATGATCGAAACCGGCCCCACTCCCCCCGCCGCCCTCGTCGCGCCCACCCTCGCCAACCGTTTCCGCGGCTACCTGCCGGTCGTCGTCGACGTCGAAACCGGCGGCTTCGACTGGAACAGGCACGCCCTGCTCGAAATCGCGGTGCAGCCGCTCGAACTCGATGCCGACGGCCGCCTGGTGCCCGGTGCGATGAGCAGCGCCCATGTCGTGCCCGCGCCCGGCACCTTGATCGACCCCAAGTCGCTCGAAGTAACCGGCATCGACATCGACCACCCGTTCCGCGACGCCAAGCCCGAGCGTCAGGCCTTGGAAAGCGTGTTCGCGCCGGTACGCGAAGCGCTCAAGCGCCAGGGCTGCCAACGCGCGATCCTGGTCGGCCACAACGCCCATTTCGACCTGAATTTCCTCAATGCCGCGGTCGCCCGCAGCGGCCACAAGCGCAACCCTTTCCATCCCTTCAGCGTGTTCGACACCGTCACCCTCGCCGGCGTCGCCTACGGACAGACCGTGCTCGCCCGCGCGCTGCAGGCCGCCGAGCTGGAATGGAACGCCCTGGACGCGCATTCGGCCGTCTACGACACCGAACGCACCGCCCAGCTGTTCTGCAAGATCGTCAACGCCTGGCCGCAACGCGGCGTCGCCACGCCTTAAGGGGCCGGATCGCCCCTGCGCATCGACAAGGATCGGTTCGTGCGTGCATCGCGAAACAACTCGTCTGCCTACGTCTGGCAGCCCGGCCAGGGCCCCGACGCAAGCGCGCTGGAGCGTCTGCGCGAACGTGCGCCGATGCCCGGGCAGCCGATGGGCGAAGCCTGGTTCATGGGCGACGAACGACACATGTTCACCACGCTGATGCACGAAGATCCGCAACAGTGGCCGCGCAGTGAGCTGAGTTCGGCGCTGTACGAATTGAGCTCCGGTCCGGTTGCGTTCGGACCGATGCGCGAGTGGAATCTGTGGTTCCCATACCTCTTGCCGCGCGCACTCGAGCTGGTCGGACGGTTCCGAGCCAATGCCTTCGAGGATCGCCGACTCTATTCAATGCTAGTGACCGCGACCTTCGTCCACTGCCCCGATCCGGAGCAGGTGTCGCCGGGTTTACGCCGCGACTTGCTCGACACGCTTGGCCGCGCAATGCTCGCACCGTCGCATTGGAGCGCCTGCGGACTGGCCGGGGATGCGTTCTGCTCGCCGGTGCAGCGCCTGCCCGGCGTGCACCCGGGCGACTCGCTGTATCCCGCCGACGCGTTCTCGGCCTCGTGCACCCTGATCGCGAAGTATCTGCAGCCCGAGCTCATCGGGGACTGGCTGACGTCCGCGCTGGCTATCGACGATCCCTATTGGCGCGCAGGCTGGGTGGCCTGGCTCGCTGGCGCGGCGCCCATGCTGCTCGACGGCGCCTACCCGGACGCGCTGCCGCTCAAGGACGAACATTCGATCGTCTGGGAAGGCAGCCACCTGCTGCAGGCACCCTCCGCCTTGGTCGTGCCGGGGCTTGCGCCCGCGTCGTTTCTCGGCTCCGGATCGCGTCACGCCCTGGTATCGGCCTTGCGAAAGCAACTGAATCGCGAGCGGCTACAACGTTGGGATGCCCGCTTGGCCGAGGCCGGCGCGCAACGCTCCGACTTCGACTACTTCGTCCTCGAATACCGCAACGCAGCCCGGTTCGTGCTCGGCCGGTATCGGCTGGATTGATTCTGTTCGCGTCGGCCATGTTGCAAGCACGCAACACCTCGGAACTGGCCGTCCGGCGTCGAACGCCGCGTTGATTGGACTGCGAGCGGCACAGCGCCGCCACGACCGGCAGGACGCGCGGCCGCTTTCGCGCGCACATGCGGTTGCGCATGCAGGGAGGACAGGATGTTCGCTTTCGACGACGAGCAGTTTCTAGACGGGTACCGCAAGCGCTTCGGCCCGCTGCGCGACGAGCTCGCGCAGGCCGTGCGTTTTCTGATCGGACGCATCGAGCAGGATGCCAGCTTCAGCCAGAACCCGGTGCACCGCCACCAGATCGCCTATTGCCTGGCGACGTTCAAGTGGGAGACTGCGCATACCCTGCGCCCCATCGACGAGTTCGGCGACGAGGCGCGTTTCGAACGCTTGTACGGGCCGGCTACGCGGGTCGGCAAGATGCTCGGCAATACCCGCGCCGGGGACGGCGCGCGTTATCACGGCCGCGGTTACGTGCAACTCACCGGCCGCGCCAACTACGAGCGCGCCGGCAAGATCCTCGGCATCGACCTGATCAACCGCCCCGACGAGGCCAAGAAGCCCGAGGTCGCCTATGCGATCGCGATGGAAGGCATGAAGAAGGGGTGGTTTACCGGCAAGAAGCTGGACAGCTATTTCAAGCCGGGCCAGTTGCCGAACTACGAGGAGGCCCGACGGATCATCAACGGCCAGGACAAGGCCCAGACGATCGCCGACATCGCGCGCCGCTTCGACGAGTTGCTGGTCAATTCGCTGCATTGAGCAGGCGCTGCGAACGGCCGCGCATACCGGCGCGACAGGAGGGGCGCGCCGGTACGCGGGCAGTCTCCGCGAGGCCCTGCGCTGCGCAAGCTCAGGCCAGTTTCAGGCCGACCAGGCCGGCGACGATCAACAGCACGCTGGCCACGCGCAAGGTATTGAGCGGTTCGTTGAACAGCACGATGCCGAGAATGACCGTGCCGACCGCACCGACGCCGACCCAGACCGCATAGGCGGTGCCGACCGGCAGCGATTTCATCGCCACGCCGAGCAGGCCGAGGCTGATCGCCATCGCGGCGATCGTGCCGACCGACGGCCACAGGCGGGTGAAGCCTTCGGTGTATTTCAGGCCGATGGCCCAACCCACTTCGAACAGGCCGGCGAAGAACAGCAGAACCCAAGGCATGACGATGCTCCCATGATGACGGGGCCGTCCCCGGTCGAAAGCGGTGCGAACGGGGTCGTCCCCGTACGCGAGCGATTATAACGAGCCCGATTCGCCGAAGCCGGCCGCACAGTCCATGGGGTCAGCGGGGGGTTACACAGCGCTGGAGCGCGGCCGTGCGGGAGTCACCGTGCCGGCGGTGCAACTGCGCCGGCAGCGAACACGATGCTGCGCGCAAGAGGCTGGACGCGCCCTGCCCCTCGGGGACGAGCGCGCCGCGTGTATCAACCGCGCTGGCGCACTGCCTCGAACAAGGTAACGCCGGCGGCGACCGAGACGTTGAGGCTTTCGACGCCGCCCGCGGCGTCGCCGCCCGGCATCGGGATCTTGACCAGTTGATCGCAGGTATCGCGGGTCAGTCGGCGCAGGCCATCGGCTTCGCCGCCGAGCACCAGGGCGACGTTGCCGCGCAGATCGATCGAGTACAGCGAAGCGTCGGCTTCGCCGGCCAAGCCGTAGATCCACACGCCGAGCTGCTGCAGGTCGCGCAGCGCGCGCGCCAGGTTGGTCACCGGAATCACCGCGACGCTGTCGGCGGCGCCGGCGGAAGTCTTGCGCACGGTCGCGTTGACCTGCACCGACTTGTCCTTCGGGATGATCACCGCGGTGACCCCGGCCGCGGCGGCGCTGCGCAGGCAGGCGCCGAGGTTGTGCGGGTCCTGCACGCCGTCGAGCACCAGCACCAGCGCGCGGCCTTCGGCGGCCTGGATCAGGCCTTCGAGTTCGTTCTCGTTCCAGGTCTTGGCCGCGGCGTAGCGCGCGACCACGCCCTGGTGGCGCAGATTGCCGACCACGCCGTCGAGCGCCTGGGTCGCGACCCGGCGCACGTCGATGTCGGCGCGGCGCGCGGCGGTCTCGATCTCGGTCAGGCGCGGGTTCTTAGCGCCGGCCTCGATGAGAACTTCGCGCACGTTCTGCGCGTCGTGCTCGATCGAGGCGGAGACGGCATTGATACCGGCGATCCATTGTTTCTGGCTCATGAGGATTCCGTGGGGCTGAGGCTCGCGCGGCGGCCTGGGGCGGCGGCGCGGTCGGGGGCGGACGGCAATTCTAAGCTACCCGGCGCCGGGCGGCCGGCGCCGGGCAGGTCGGTGGCCTGCGGTCCGGCGGCGGGCCTGCTCGAGGCGTCGGCCGATGGAACGCGACGCCTCTTCAGGGTGTCCCTTCGCAGAGGCGACCAGGGATTTCGCTATGGCTTTGCCCTGGGCACTCAGGCGGCCGAAGCAAATACCCGTGCTGGCGCGCGATCCGAAACGAATCCACGCCGGGCGTTCGCCCCTTTCTAAAAGGGGCTATGTCAGCATTGCGCGCCGGGACGTTCGCCCGGCACTGTCGCCTCAGTACTTCTGCTTGCTCCGCTTCGCCGGCTGGCCACGCGGCGGCAGCGGTTTGGCGCCGCGCTCCTCGGCCAGGCGGAAGTCGATCTTGCGGTCTTCGACGCTGGCCTTGAGCACGACGATGCTGACCCGGTCGCCGAGCCGGAACTCGCGCGCGGTGCGCTCGCCCTTCAGCGTCTTGCGGATCGGGTCGAAGTGGTAGTAGTCGTGCGGCAGCTGGGTGACGTGGATCAGGCCGTTGACCTTGGATTGGTCGAGCTCGATGAACAAGCCGAAGCTGGTCACGCCGCTGATCGTGCCTTCGAACTCGCCGCCGACGTGCTGCTCCATCCACGCGGCACGGTAACGCTCGTCGACCTCGCGCTCGGCTTCGTCGGCACGGCGTTCGCGTTCCGAGCACTGCAGCGCCAGCGCGGTCATCTGCCGCGGCGAATACACGAAGGTCGACGGCTGCGCGCCGGTCAAGGCGTGCTTGATCGCGCGATGCACCAGCAGGTCGGGATAACGCCGGATCGGCGAGGTGAAGTGAGCGTACGCGGTCAGGGCCAGGCCGAAGTGGCCGACGTTCTCCGGCGCGTACACGGCCAGGCTCTGGCTGCGCAGCAATACCGACTCGATCAGGGCCGCATCGGGGCGTTCGCGGATCTTCTTCAGCAACTGGGTGAAGTCGCGCGGTTCGACCTGGTTCCAGGCCGGCATGCGCAGCTTGAACTCCTTGAGGAACTCCTGCAGGTCGGCGTACTTCTGCTCCGGCGGCCGGTCGTGGATGCGGAACGGCGCCGGCACCTGCTGGGCGATCAGGAACTTCGCCGCCTCGACGTTGGCCGCGATCATGCATTCCTCGATCAGCTTGTGCGCGTCGTTGCGCTGAAGCATGCCGGCCTGCACCACTTCGCCGCTCTTGCCGAGGACGAAACGCACCTCGCTGGATTCGAACTCGATCGCGCCGCGCTTCTGCCGCGCCTTCAGCAGCACCTGGAACAACTGGTGCAGGCGCTCGATATGCGGCAGCAAGGAGCCGATCTGCTCGCGCGCTTCGGTTTGCGCCTCCTCGGGGACGTCGCCGACCGCGTTCCAGACCTGGGTGTAGGTCAGGCGCGCATGCGAGTTCATCACCGCTTCGTAGAACTTCGACTGGGTCACTTCGCCGTCGCGGCCGATCTGCATGTCGCAGACGAAGCACAGGCGGTCGACCTTGGGATTGAGCGAGCAGATGCCGTTCGACAAGGTCTCCGGCAGCATCGGCACGACGAAACCGGGGAAGTACACCGAGGTCGCGCGCTTCTGCGCCTCATCGTCGAGCGGGGTGCCGGGGCGAACGTAATGCGAGACGTCGGCGATCGCGACCACTAGACGGAAACCGTCGCGATTGGTTTCGCAATACACCGCGTCGTCGAAGTCCTTGGCGTCCTCGCCGTCGATGGTGACCAGCGGCATCGCGCGCAAGTCGACGCGCCGGGCGGCGACCGAGGCCTCGACCGTCAGCGGCACCGCCGCGGCTTCGTCGAGGGTGGCTTGCGGGAACACATCGGGAATCTCGTGGCCGTGGATCGCGGCCTGCACCGCCAGCGAGGCGGTGAGCTTGTCGCCGAGCACCGCGAGCACGCGGCCGATCGGCGGGCGCTTCGGGTCGGGCGCCTGCAACAGCTCGCAGACCACCAACTGGCCGTTCTGCGCCTCCATGCGCCCGTCCGGCGGAATCTGCACGTTGCGCTGGATGCGGCGGTCGTCGGGCACCACGTAGCTGATGCCGGACTCGAGCGTGAAGCGGCCGATCAGGCGGTTGATGCGGCGTTCGAGCACTTCCACGATCGCGCCTTCGCGGCGGCCGCGGCGATCGACGCCGGTGACGCTGACCAGGACGCGGTCGCCGTGCATGGCCTTGCGCATTTCGAACGGCGGCAGGAACAGGTCGTCGCCGCCGGCCTCGGGACGCAGGAAGCCGAAGCCGTCGGGGTTGGCGATCACTACGCCGGGAATCAGGTCCATCTGCGCCGCCGGCGCGAACTCGCCCTTGCGGTTCTGGATCAGCTGGCCGTCGCGCAGCATCGCACCCAGGCGCTTGCCGAGAGCGTCGACGCGATCGGGTTCGGTCAGTTGCAGCTGCTCGGCCAGGGCCTCGGCGCGCATCGGGCCGTCGCCGGCGACCAGGGTCTGCAGGATCAATTCGCGGCTGGCGATCGGCTGCGCGTAGCGCGAGGCTTCGCGATCGGCATAGGGATCGTGATAGGCGGGTGCGCGGGCCGCGCCGGAGGCGGGCTGGCCGTGCGGGCCCTTGCTCGGGCCGTGCTGGAGGTTCTCGGGCAACCAGGCCGGGCGCGGTGCGGGGCTCTTGCGGCTGCGGGGGCCGGCGCTCGGGGCGCCACCGCCAGGGGTCTTGCGGGAAGGGGTTTTGCCACCGGTCGGACCGGGCTTGTTGCTTTTCGTCTTTTTTGTCATGGCCGTATGGTCTCACATCGCCATTAAGGCAGCGTCTGTATCGCCGCCAGGAGCCGCGGGCTCCCGACGCGCGGTCGCTCAGGCCGGCCCGGCGCGGGCCGATCGACGCCGCGTACGCGGCCTGCGTTGCGCAGCGCATCGCAGCCGCCAGCGCAAAACGGATCGGGCATCGTCGCGACGTGGCTGCGCCGCAGCTGAACGAAAAAGCCGCTGTTTTCATGTTGCCGTGCACCGTCGAGCGGGTGCGCGTCACGTTCCGGGCATCGTCGAGTTGCAATGCAGCGCACAAATAATCCGACCGTTCGTAAACCCGATGCCTTGTACTTCGAGCGCTTCGGCGAAGCCGGAAAGACCGCACAAAACCGGGTGCGGACCGGTCGTAGGGTCCGGGCGTCCCCGCTGCGGCGGCGGACCGGCGTATTCGCCGTCCCTCCCTATGGCACTCAAGGAATCGCACGATGATCCGCAAGAACGCGCTCTGCCTGGCGCTCGTCGCCGGGCTGTCCAGTTTCTCGATGCATGCCGCCACCGGCTCCAACGCCGCCGAAATGGATTCGGCGCCGGTCACCGAAGCGCCGCTTGCCGGCGCGATGGGCGCGGCCGAGTTCGCCGTCGCCGCCAAGGCCACGACGCCGCGATTGTTCAGCCTCGGCCGGCCGACCAGCCTCGATGTATCGGCTTTGAAAGACCGCCGCATCCGCCAGGACAAGAACGGCGAACCGCTCGAAATCGGTTTTGCCCGCAACATCGCGCGCAGCGCCGTCGATCTGAACACCCTCGCCTGGCAGCCGCTCGGCGACGGCTCGCGCGCCGCGCGTTTCGAGGTGTCCTCCAGCGGCGCGGTCGCGCTGCGCGCCGGCCTGTCGCTGCGCGGCGCCGGCGCGGC
>NZ_JBPKJP010000142.1:0-7952 GCF_051217035.1 Lysobacter sp. 1R34A | reverse complement strand
GCGCGCGCCGTCCCGACGCGGTCTGCGCCGATGCGCGCGCGCTGCCGCTGCGCGACGGCAGCGTCGACGTGCTGTTCTCGAACCTGTGCCTGCAGTGGTGCGAGGACCTGCCGGCGGTTTTCGCCGGGTTTCGCCGGGTGCTCAAGCCCGGCGGGCTGCTGCTGGTCTCGACCTTCGGCCCCGACACCTTGTACGAGCTGCGCGGCGCTTTCGCCGAAGCCGACGCCGCGCCGCACGTCAGCCTGTTCCCGTCGATCGCCCAGTTCGGCGATGCCCTGATCGCTTCGGGTTTCCAGAACCCGGTGCTGGATCGCGACGAGTTCGTCCTCGGGCATCCCGACCTCGGTCATCTGATGCGCGAGTTGCGTACGCTCGGCGCGACCAATGCGATGAACGACCGCCGCCGCAGCCTGACCGGCCGCGCGCGTTTCGCCCGCGCGGCGCAGGCCTACGAGGCGCTGCGCGGCGAAGACGGCCGTCTGCCCGCGACCTGGGAAGTGATCTACGCCCACGCCTGGGGCCCGCCGCCGGGCGCGCCGATCCGGGTCGGCGGCTTCGATGAGGTGCAGGTGCCGGTGTCGAGCATCCGCGTGCGGCAACGCCCGTGAGCGCGCGCCGCCATGCCCTGTGGGCGGTGCTGATCGCGCTGGTGTCGGCGCTGTTCTTCACCTGCACCTACGTGCTCAACCGCGCCGCCGCCAACGACGGCGGCCATTGGGCCTGGACCGCGGCGCTGCGCTATCTGTTCACCCTGCCGATGTTGCTGGTGGCGATGCCGATGCTCGGCGGCGTGGCGCCGGTGTGGCGAGCGATCCGCCGTCACCCCGGGCCGTGGCTGTGGTGGAGCGGCATAGGGTTCGTGCTGTTCTACGTGTGCCTGAGCTTTGCCGCGGCCAGCGGCCCGTCGTGGCTGATCGCGGGTACTTTCCAGCTGACCGTGATCGCCGGGATGCTGTGCGCGCCGTTCCTGTACCGCGATGCGCGCGCGCGGATTCCGCGTCCGGCGCTGGCGGTCGGCGCGATCATCGTGGCCGGGGTGTTGCTGCTGCAGTTCGGCCACGGCGGCGGCCGCCTCGACCGCGCCGGCTGGATCGCCCTGATCTGCGTGGCGGTGTCGGCCTTCGCTTATCCGCTCGGCAACCGCGGTCTGTTGCTGCATTTGGAGAAGGCCGGGATCGAACTCAACGCGACCCAGCGCGTATTCGGCATAACCCTGGCGAGCCAGCCCCTGTGGTGGGCGGTCGCGGCGTATGCCGGGGTCGAGGCCGGCGCGCCGCCGTTGGGCCAGGTCTGGCTGGCGGCGGGCGTCGCGCTGAGCGCGGGCGTGATCGCCACGGTGCTGTTCTTCCAGGCCACCGGCATGGTCCGCAACGATCCGACCGCGCTGGCCGCGGCCGAAGCGATGCAGGCCGCGGAGATATTGTTCGCGACGGTGATCGGCGCGTTGTGGCTCGGCGAAGCCTGGCCGCAGGGCCGCGCGCTGGCCGGCGCCTGCGTGGTCGGTGTCGGCATCGTCTTGTTCAGCATCGTCGCGGCGCGCGCCGCGGCCGGCAACGAACGCAGGGTCAAGCAATTGCGCAGCGATCGAGGCGGTTGAGCTTCGCGGCTGCGCTGGCGCACGCGGGTGGGCTCACGCGCCGTGAGGTGCGCAGATCGGCTCACCGCCGATAGAGCGCACAGGCCGGCTCAGCCGCCGACCATGAGCATCCACTGTTCCAGGTTGTAGTAGTTGGTGACGCGCTGGATCTTGTTGTCGCGGATCTCGAAGAAGGCGCCGCCCGGCAGCGCATAACGCTGGCCGCGCGCTTCCGGCAAACCCGGGTCGGTGAGCAGATACTCGCCGTGCACCACGTACTCGGCGCCGGCGCGCGCGCCGTCCGGCGAGGCCATCACCACGATGTCGCGAAGCTGCTCGCGGTAGTGGCGCGCCATGCGCTGCAGGAAGGCGGCGAAGGCATCGCGGCCGACTTCGCGCGCGCCCTGGTTGAGGTCGTGGACGACGTCTGCGCCGAGCAGGCCCAGCATGGCGTCCCAGTCGGCGCGATTGAACGCGGCGTAGTAGGACAGGACCAATTCGGTGGCGCGGTCGTGGATGCGGGTGCCGTCGATCTTCATCGGAGTTCCTGCGGGCAATGCGGGGCGGGGCCATGATCGCTCATTCCTGCGCCGTGTCGCAGCCGCGGCCGGCCATGCCTCGCGCTGGGCACGCGCGAGGTTTAACAAGGCACATAAAAGAGAGGCCCGCGCGTGGCGGGCCTTTCCGTTTGCGGGAGCGCGCCGGGCGAGGCCGGCGCCTGGTCTTACCCCGTGCCCGGGTTCAAATCCGCACCGTCGCGCGCTGGCGTTGGCGCACCAGGCTCAGGGTCAACACCGCGGCCAACAGCGCCGTGGTTACGACGAAGATGCCGACGCCGAGGTAGCCGCCGCTGATCCCGCGCGCCACCGTAGCGCCGGCTGCCTGCGGTACGAAGCTGGCGGCGAGCATGCCGGTGTAGTGCATGCCGCAGACCGCCACGCCCATGACCAGGGCGCTGCCGAGCATCTGGCCCCAGCCGCGCAGGTTGAAGGCCAGCCACAGCGCCACGATCGAGGCGACGATCGCGATCGCCGCCGAAGCGATCACCAGGTTGCTGTTGTAGACGGTGTCGGCGGGCATCAGCATCGCCGCCATGCCGGCGTAGTGCATGCCGGTGACGCCGAGCCCCATCAGTACGCCGGCGATGACGAGCTTGCCCCAGTTGAAGATGCCGGTGCCGGCGATGGCCAGGCCGGCCATGCACGAGACCACCGCGACCAGCGCCGAACCGATCGTGATCGGCAGGTCGTAGGTCACTTCCACGTTCATGCGGCAGGCCAGCATGGCGATGAAATGCATCGCCCAGATCGCGCCGCCGCCCATGGCGATGCCGGCGGCGGTGATGGCGCGCCAGCGCTGTCCCGGACCGACCGCGGTCGGAATGGCGATGGCCAGTTGCAGGGCGGTGAACGACCCCAGCACCGACACCACGTAGGACAAGATCGCGAGCACCGGGTCATGGATGCACTGAATGGCGTGATCGATCGGCATGACGAATCCCCTGTGGATGGGTTGGTATAGCTAGGGGCCGAACCGGCGCCATCCCCGCCCCGGTGCGGCATCGCAAGCCCGGCCGGCTCCCTGTCTGCCGGGCGAATGGGAAACGCTCAGGCTTCGAATTCGAAACGGCAGGCCTCGGCGCCGGTGTTGCGGCATTGGCTTTCGACTACCCGTACGCCATCGGCGCCGTGCTGGCCTTCGAGCAGGCCGCCGAGCATGCCGCGCAGGAAATGGCAGCACTCGCCGCTGTCGCCGCGATGGCAGAAGGGGCTGTTGCGGATCTTCAGGATGTCGTCGTGCAGTTCGGCCTGGACCAGCTGGCGCATCGCCGGCAGGGCGATGCGGCGCACCGAGTCGGCCAGCGGCAGTTGCCCGCCGAGGGCGAAGTCGCGTTTGTAGACCCAGGCGCCGACGCGCTGGCCGATGTAGCGCAAGGTCGCCTCGCGCTGGGCCGGCGGCAGTTCGCGCTCGAGCGCGACCAGCTGCAGCAGGATGTTGGGGTAGTTGCGGGCGAGCTGCGGCAGCAGGGTCTCGACGCGTTGGGTGTCGATCGGCGGCGCGCTCGACGGCGAGGCGGCGGGCGCAGGCGCGGCCGAAGCCGGCACCGAGGTGGGCGCGGTCGCCGAGCCGTTGTGGCGCGGCACCGGCGTGGGCGCCGGCGCGGGGCTGCTGCCTTCGTACGGCGAGGCCTCGAAGCTCTGCACCAGGTGGTGGGTGCCCAGGCGCTCTTCGAGCATCAGCAGCGATTCGGACGGGCCGCGCACGACCATGCTCAGCACCACGCCTTCTTCGCTGTTGAGCATGCGTTGGCGCAGCAGCGTGAAGCCGTTGGCGATCACCACCTGTCCGAGGGCGAGCAGCAGCCCGTCGCGACGGTCGGACACCACGCGAAACTCGACATCCACCATGTAGTACTCCCTGGCTTGCGCTGGTCCGTGGTCCCCGGCTCGCGAAGAGACCGACTCTTCTGGAGCGAACTGGCGAGAGCCCCCGCTCTTCGACAGTCGCGCGGCATGACAGGGACGGGCGCGCGATGGCGCAGCGTGGCAGCTGTGTTCATAAAAAACACAAACCAGGATCACAGAAAAAGCGAGTTTTTCTGGGGTTTATGCGGCCAATGGCGAGCGTTGAGAAACGTGCCGCATAACAAACGCAATGCGATTGCGGAACCGGTCAATCTGGCTTAGAGGCGAACAAATCGGCGACCAGATCCAGGTCGACGTTGCCGCCGGACACGACCAGGCCGACGCGGCGGCCGACGAAGCGTTCGCGATGCGCCAGCACCACCGCCAGCGGCACCGCGCCGGAGGGTTCGACCACCAGCTTCATGCGTTCCCAGATCAGCCGCATCGCGGCGACGACCTGGGCGTCGTCGACCAGCAGGATGTCGCGCAGGTGCTCGCTCAGGATAGGAAAGGTGAGCGTGCCCAGTTCGGCGCGCAGGCCGTCGCAGATGGTGTCGGCCTTGCGGCCGGTGATGCGCTGGCCGGCGCGCAGCGAATCGTGGGCGTCGCGGGCGCCTTCGGGTTCGGCGCCGAACACCTCGATGGCCGGGCTCAGCCCGTGCGCGGCGATCGCCGTGCCCGAAAGCAGGCCGCCGCCGCTGACCGGGGCGATCACCGCGTCCAGGCCGGGGGCGCTGCCGAGCAGTTCCAGGGTGGCGGTGCCCTGGCCGGCGATCACCCGCGGGTCGTTGAAGGGGTGCACCAGCACGCCGCCGGTCTGCGCCAGGACCTGCGCGGTCGTGGCGTCGCGCGAGGCTTGGTCGGGTTCGCAGGCGACGATCTGTCCGCCGTAGGCGCGGATCGCGGCGAGCTTGATTTTGGGAGTGTTGTGCGGGGCGACCACGGTCGCGCGCGCGCCGCGCAGGCTCGCCGCCAGCGCGATCGCGCCGCCGTGGTTGCCCGAGCTTTGGGTGACGATGCCGCGCGCGATCTCGTCCTCGCTCAAGGAGAACACCGCGTTGCAGGCGCCGCGGAACTTGAACGCGCCGGCGCGCTGCAGGTTTTCGCATTTGAAGTGCAGCTCGCAGCCGGCCAGCGCGTCGATCGCGCGCGAACGCAGCACCGGGGTGGCGTGCGCATGCGGCGCGATGCGCGCGGCGGCGGCCAGGATGTCGGTGAACAGGGGGGCGAGGCTGGGCGGTGCGGAGAGATTGTTCATGCCCCAAGCGTAGCCCAGGCCCGGTTGTCCTGGCATGCGCCGGATGGCGGATTGGCGTCGTGCGGCGCGGCGACAGGACGAGTTCAGTCCTGTCGCGGTGCCGAGCTCGGCGCCGGGTTCAGTCGTGGCGCAGCGCCGCGATCGGGTCGAGCCGCGCCGCCTGCCGCGCCGGATACACGCCGAAGGCCAGGCCGACCGCGGCGCAGAACACGGCCGAGCCCAGCACCGGCAGCGGCGCCCAGGCGACCTGCCAGCCGGCGAAGGCGGCGATCAGATAGGCCAGCGCCACGCCGAACAGCAGGCCCAGCGCCGCGCCGGCGACGCAAATGACCATGGCCTCGCGCAGGAACTGCGCGATCACGTCGCGCCGGCGCGCGCCGAGCGCGCGCAGCAGGCCGATCTCGCGGCGCCGTTCGAGCACGTTGGCGAGCATGATGTTCATGATGCCGATGCCGCCGACCAGCAGGCTGACGCCGGCGATCGCGCCCATCACCACGCGGAAGATGCGCTGGGTCTTCTGATGCTGCTGGAACAACTGCTGCGGCACCACCAGGCGGAAGTCGGGCATGCCGGCATGGCGCTGGCCGAGCACGGTCGACAGCACCCGCGCGCCGGCGGCGAGTTGCGAGGGGTCGCGCAGGCGCAGCAGGAAGCGGTCGATCTCGTCCTCCTGCGGCTGGAAGCGGAAGCGCGCGCGGGCGCTGGCCAGCGGCAGGTAGACGCGGTTGCTCTCCAGGCCGAGCTGCACGCCTTCGAACTGGTCCTTGCTGAGGTCGCGGTCGGCGAGCACGCCGACCACTTCCAGCCAGACATGATTGACCTTCAGGTACTGGCCGATCGGGTCGACCCCGGGGAACAGATCGGCGGCGGCCTGATGGCCGAGCACCGCGACCGCGGCGAGGGCGCGGTCGTCGTCGTCGCTCAGGCTGCGGCCCTTGGCGATGCGCAGCGAGGACAGGGCGAAATAGTCCGGGCTTACGCCGCTGGCCTGGGCGTCGCTGTGGCCGCTGTCGCTGAACACCGAATGGGTGCGGATCGGTTTCTCGGCGGCGTAGCGCTCGGCGCCGGGCACTACCGCGAGCGCGGCGTCGGCATCGGCCAGGCTCAGGCCGAGGCTGCGCGCGCGGGTTTCGCGCAGGCTGTTTTCGTCCTGCGGCTTGGCTTCGGCGATCAGGTTGTTGAGGCCGAGGCTCTCGACCAGGCGCAGCGCTTCGCGCCGGCTGCCTTCGCCGACCGCCTGCATGGCCACGATCGCGCCGACCCCGAAGATCAGGCCGAGCAGGGTCAGCAACGTGCGCAGGCGGCGGCGCCACAGTTCTTCGATCGCTTCGCGCCAGATCGACGGCAACAGGCCGGCGAAACGGTTCAAGGGCGCACCGCCTGATGCGCGGTCCGACCCGTGCGCGCCGGTGCCGCGGCGGCCGGGGCGCTTTCCTCGGGCGCGGCCCGGCCCGCGGCATCGCTCTCGGCCGGGGGCTCGACGGTTCGGCTGGCGGTGTCGACGGCGCCGGCTTCCACCAACAACACCTCCTCGCCCTCGCGCAGGCCCGAGCGCACCTGCGAACGCGCCGGCCCGCGCACGCCGAGCCGGATTTCCCGGCGCAGGAAATCGCCGCCCCGGCGAACCCGCACGTAATCCTTGCCGGCGTCGCTGTCGATGGCGATGTTGGCGACGCTGAGCGCCTTGGGCGCATCGAACAAAATCACCCGCGCTTCGAGCCGCTGGCCCGGCACCAGCCGGTAACGCGCGATCGCTTCGGCCGGAATCGGCGCTTTCATGGTCAGGTATTTCACCGGGCTGTCCTGGCTGCGCACCTTGGCCGCGCTGGCGACCCACGACAGCTTGCTGCGGATGCGCTGCTCGGGCCGCCCCACCGGGAACATCTCGACCGCCTGGCCGACCTGCAGGCCCTGCGCCTCGATCTGCGGCAGGCTCAGTTCGAGTTCCATCGCCGAAGCGTCGGGCAGGCTGCCGTAGTCGAAGCCGGCGCGCAGAGTCGCGCCGACGTTGGGTTTGTCGCCGGACCAGTTGCTCGCGAGCATCAGCACGCCGTCGTTCGGCGCGCGCAGTTCCAGCGCGTCGAGGTCGGACTGGCGCGCCTGGGCGGTGAGCTCGAACGTCGCGCGCTGCGCATCCAGCACCGCCAGTTCGGCGCCGCCGCGCACGCCGGCCTGGCCGCGCTGCCATTCCAGGGTGTCGCGCTTGGCTTTCAGATAACTCGCGTCCTGCACGGCGTCGAGCACTTCGTTGCGGGCCATCGTGCTGAGGTCGGCGCTGGCGTAGCGCTCGGCGATGCCGAGCTGGACCGCGACCTCGGCCAGGTCGACCGCGACCTTGCTGTGCGCGGTCGCCAGTTCGCCCTGCTTGGCCGCGCGCGCGAGCAGATTGCGCTGCAGGTCGATCAAGGTCTGGCTGAGTTCCTGCCGGCCCTGCGCGGCCGAGAAGCGCGCGATCAGGTCGCCCTTCTTTACCGTGCTGCCTTCCGGCAGCATCCATTCGAGCTGGCGCGAGGCCCAGTTGCGGCCGGGCACGTTGAGCGGCGTGGCCTTGGCCGACTTGAGCTCGCCCTCGCCGCGCACGCTCAGGCGCAAGGGCGCGGCGGCGACGGTCTCGACGGTGGCCGGCGCGGTGTCGGCGGCGCAGGCCGACAGCCAGGCCAGGGCGAAGATCGCAATGGCGCCGGCGCGCATCATCGGGCCGGGCTCCGCGCGG
>NZ_JBPKJP010000141.1:0-8141 GCF_051217035.1 Lysobacter sp. 1R34A | reverse complement strand
TGCGCCTGGTGCGACCGGGGGGCGCGGCGGCAGCGGCGCCACCGGCGGACGTGGCGGGCGCGGCGGCGTCCATTGCACGGCTTTGGGCACCTTGAGCCGGGTGCTGGCACTGGCGCGGTCGCGCAGATAGCCGACCTCGACCTGGCTGCCCTCGGGTTTGTTGCGCAGGGCCTCCATGGTCTGGCGGGGCGTATCGACGCGGCGGCCGTCGACGCTCTGGATCACGTCGCCGGGTTCCAGGCCCTTGAGTTCGGGGCCGGTGCTGAGCACCAGCACGCCTCGCTCGGTACCGAAGTAACGGCCGAGTCTGGCGTCGACCGAGGCCAGGTTGAGGCCATTCCAGCGCAGGGCATCGCTGATCGCCGGCAGCGGACAGGGTTTGTCTTTGCAGTCCTCCGGGCCGAGACGGACGATCTCGGTGCGCAGGCGGGGCACGACCACCGCGTCGGCCGGGGTGAACTCCATGCGGTCGCCGGAAACTTCCATCTCGCCGTCGACCGAACGACGGATCATGACCTGGCCGCTGGTGACGAACTGCGAGCCGTCGCCGCTCTCGAACACCATCACCCGTTCGCCGAGCTGCGGCGTCGCCTCGACGGTGGCGTCGCGGCCGTCGCGCTGATAGCGGATGCGCAGCGGCTTGCGCGCTTCGAGCCGGCCGAGCAGGGCGCGGGCGTCGGCCAGGCGCGCCTCGCCGTCGGCGCCGGCGATGTTCTTGTCGCCGACCGCGAGCAGGCGGTCGCCGCTGCGCAGGCCGGCCCTGGCGGCGGCGCTGTCGGGCGTGACCGCGACGATGCGCACGCCGGCCTTGGCGTCGGGCGCCAGGATCACGCCGAGCTGCGGCCCGCGGATTTCGTCGCGGATCAGCACCGGCTTGGCGACCGGATCGGGCAGGCCACGGATTTGCTGGACGACGTGCGGCCGCACCTGGGCGATCAGCAGCGGGCGCTCGCCGTCCATCCGGTGCACGGTCACTCTCGGCGAGAGCTCGCCGCGCGGCGTCGGCGCGGGGGCCGCGGCGCCGTTCGGCGCGCCGGCCGGCGCATAGGCCAGGGCGCTGCCGATCGCGGTCGACAGCAGTGCGGTCAGGAAGAAGCGGTGCATATCGGTCTCCGGTACGGCATGAAGGAATCAGTCGACGCGAACCAGGGCGTCGTCGTAGCGTTCGCCGCGTGCGGCGAACCAGCGTTGCGTGCTCTCCACCCCGGCCAGGGTCCGCAGCGCGCCGACGCGCTGCTGCCACAGCGCCAGGCGTTGCGCGGCGGGCAGCGAACCGGCGGTCAGGGTGGCGTCGATCAGGCGCACGCGTTCGTCGAGTTCGGAACTCATCACCGTGGCGGCGGCGCTGCCGACCTGCTCGTCGCGGGTGGCCGCGACCAAGGCCTCGAGCTGGGCCGACTCGGCCTGCAGATCGCCGAGTTCGCGCAGCAGGCCGGCCTCGTCGTCGATCGAGGCGAGCGCGGTCGCGGCGGTGGACGCCGTGTCCGGGGAGGCCGGCGCGGTGACTTCCGGCGGGATCGCTGCGAGCTGGCTCGCCGTGGAATCGGGGGCCGCGCTGTCGGGCGTGGGCGAGCGCATCGGCCGGCCCTGCACGCGTCGCGGCGCCGGCGTGGCCGCGATGCGGTCGGTGGTCGGGCTTGGCGCGGGTGCCGGCGTGATCGCCGTGGCCGGGATCTCCGATGACGAGGGATCGGGCTCGGACGCGTCGGCAATAGCGAGGGCAGCCGGCTCGGCGCCGTGCCGCGAATCGGCGACTGCGTCGGGGGCCTGCTTCGCGGTCGTCGGCTGCGCCGCCGCGGGAGCTGCAACGGAATGCGCGACCGCATCGGCGCCGGCATCGGTACGACTCGGGCTGTGATCGCGCAGCGACAGCCACAGGCCCAGCGGCAGGGCGGCGGCCAACATCGCCGCCATCATCCATCGCTGGCCCTGGCGCTGGCGCGGCCGTGCGTTCGCGGCGGGACGGCGCGGTTCGACCTGGACCGGATCGTTTGAAGGATGCAGGCGGATCGGTTCGTCCGCAGGCGTTCCGTCCGCGGCCGTCAGGACGCCGCGCCGGGCGAGGGTCGCAGCGATGCGCGACCAGCCGTCGGCCGGCGGCGTTTCGGGCGGCAGTTGCGCGAACGCCGACGACCAGTCCGGCGGCGTGGAAGGGGTGCGGTCAGTTCGGTCAGGCATGGGCCTGCTCCAGATCGTTGTGCTTGATGCCCGACTCCAGCAACTGGCGCAGGCGCCGGCCGCCACGAGCGAGTTGCGATTTGGAGAAGCTCGGCGTGCGCTGCATCAGCGCCGCGATCTCCTCGTGGGTGTAGCCCTCGGCGTGGTACAGCCAGAGCACGCTGCGGGTCGGCGCCGGCAACTGCGCCAGGGCGCGGCCCAGCGCCGCCGCGTCGGTCGCCGCGGGCGGCGGCGGGGTACGGTCGTCGGCGAGGTATTCGTCGTCCGGCTCGACGGCATGGTCGTGGCGGCGCCGGCTGCGCAGGCGCATCAGCGATTCGTTGACCGCGATCTGCCGCAGCCAGCCCCAGAACGGAGTGCCGCTGCCGTCGCGATGGCCGCGGAAATCGCCGATCCGGGTCAACACTTTGAGCATGGTGTCCTGCAACACTTCGGTGGCCTCGTCGCGGTCGCCGGCGATCCGCATCGCCAGGGTGAATACCGGCCGCTCGAACCAGCGGTAGATCTGCTCGAACGCCGCGCCTTCGCCGGAGCGGGCGCGGGTCAGCAGCGCCTCCGGCACGTCGATGGCGAAGCTCGACACCGGGCGCGCCGGATCGGGCGGGAGGGACGGCGGGGGCGGGGTTTCGGTCGGCATTCCAGGACAAGGATGCGCCAGGGGCGTGAAGGGTCGCAGCCGCGGCCAAGCCCTATACTGAGTCAACGGACAGGGAGGAGGGGAGACATGGGAGCGACATTGCTCGCTGCGGTACTGGTGTTCGCCGGCGTGGTGCTGCTGTTCAAGACCGTGCGCATGGTGCCGCAGGGCTATCAATGGACGGTCGAGCGCTTCGGCCGCTACACCCACACCATGGACCCGGGCCTGCATTTCCTGGTCCCGGTGATCTACGGGGTCGGCCGCAAGATCAACATGATGGAACAGGTGCTGGAAGTGCCGAGCCAGGACGTGATCACCAAGGACAATGCGGTGGTCAAGGTCGACGGCATCGTGTTCTTCCAGGTCCAGGATGCGGCCAAGGCCGCCTACGAAGTCGCGACGCTCGAAATCGCTATCCTGAACCTGGTCATGACCAACATCCGCACCGCGATCGGTTCGATGGACCTGGACGAGTCGCTGTCCAAGCGCGACGAGATCAACACCAAGGTGCTCAACGCGGTCGACGCGGCGACCCACCCCTGGGGGTTGAAGGTCAACCGCATCGAACTCAAGGACATCCAGCCGCCGCGCGATCTGGTCGACTCGATGGCGCGGCAGATGAAGGCCGAGCGCGAGAAGCGCGCCAACATCCTCGAGGCCGAGGGCTTCCGCCAGGCGGCGATCCTCAAGGCCGAAGGCGAGAAGCAGTCGGTCATCCTCGAAGCCGAGGGCGAGCGGGAAGCCGCGTTCCGCCAGGCCGAAGCGCGCGAGCGCCTGGCCCAGGCCGAGGCCAAGGCCACCGAGGTGGTGTCCAACGCGATCGCCCAGGGCAACGTGCAGGCGATCAACTACTTCATCGCGCAGAAATACATCGAGGCCTTCAAGTCGCTGGCCGAAGCGCCGAACCAGAAGTTCGTGATGATGCCGATGGAATCGGCCGGCATCATCGGCTCGCTCGCCGGCATCGGCGAGTTGGCCAAGGAAGCGCTGGAGCGCCAGCCCAGCCGGGTGGCGCCGCCGCCCGTGCCGCGCAGCGGAGGCTGAACCATGGCGTGGAACTGGCAGACCGTGACCTGGGCCGCGATCGCGCTGCTGCTGTTCGCGGCCGAAGCGATGGCGCCCGGCGCCTTCATGCTCTGGCTCGGCCTGGCCGCGGCGGTGATGTTCGGGCTGGTACTGGTGTTCCCGGGACTGAGCGTGCTGGCCCAGGTGGCCGCGTTCGTGTTGCTCAGCTTCGTTTCGATCCAGGTCTACCGCACCTGGTTCCGCGGCCGCGAGCGCCAGAGCGACCGGCCCCTGCTCAACCGCCGCGCCGAACAACTGGTCGGCCGGGTGGTGACCCTGGAGCGCGGCATCGTCCAGGGCAGCGGGCGGGTGCAGATCGCCGACGCGTACTGGGACGTCAGCGGCCCCGAGTTGCCGGCCGGCGCGGCGGTGCGGGTGATCGGCACCGACGGCATGACCCTGCGGGTCGAAGCGGTGGACTGAGACGATGACGGCCATGCGCACATCGGCGATGCTCGCGTTGCTGTGCACGGCCGTTCCCTGCCTGGCCGGCGAACCGAGCGGCGCCGAGACCTGGATCGGCCGAGTGGTGCCGCCGTTCCCGGACGGCTTCAAATCCAACACCGGCGGCTGCGTCGGCTCCGGGCGCAGCGCCGAGCAGATCTGCGCGCGCAGCATCGGCACCATCGACGATGCCGAGGACCGCTCGCTCAAGCTCTACGCCGCCGAACTGGTCGGCCGGATCGGCAACGAAGCGCGCTGGAAGATCACCGACGTGGTGCCCTATCCGAAACTGCTGCGCGGCGAACGCGTGTCGATTTCGACCTGTGTCATCGATGGCGTCGGCGATCCGGGCGTGATCGCGGTCATCGATACCGCGGTCGAGAACGCCGACGCGCGCGAGATGTTCGACGCCTCGCGCTGGGCGGTGCGCTTGGATCGCCGCAAGGGGCGCTTCGTCGAAGTCAAGCCCACCGAAGTAAGTTGTTACAACGAAGGCACCGAAGGGGAATAGCGCCGGCGGCGCGATCGCAATGCGGCGCGCCTGTGAGAGTGGTCGCAGAGCGCTCCAACCGCCGGGCCCGGGGGCGGATCGCCGCGGCGCTTCGCTGCCTCGCCGAGCATGTCCACCGCGAGCGTAACCCTTGGCATCGTCAGCGCGGTTTCGTGGTCGCGGCTCGCGCTGCTTCTACTCTCCGGAGCGCGCGGCGCGTCTCCATGCGCTTGCGTACCGAATGCGGGTCCCACGGGCGACGCGCGCTTCTGGGATAATCGCCGGCTCAACCTCCCCAGCAGAGCAGGCAGCGCCCCATGAGCCAGAAGACCATCCTCAACGACGCCCACCGCGCACTCGGCGCCAAGATGGTGGATTTCGGCGGCTGGGACATGCCGATCAGCTACGGCTCGCAGATCGAAGAGCATCATCAGGTGCGCCGCGACGCCGGAATGTTCGACGTCAGCCACATGACCGTGGTCGACCTGCGCGGCGCGCGCACCCGCGAGTTCCTGCGCCACCTGGTCGCCAACTCGGTCGACAAGCTGCAGAAACCGGGCAAGGCGCTGTACACCTGCATGCTCAATCCGCAGGGCGGGGTGATCGACGATCTGATCGTGTACTTCCTCGAGGAAGAATTCTTCCGCCTGGTGGTCAACGCCGCCACCCGCGAAAAAGACCTGGCCTGGATCGGCGAGCAGGCCCTGGCCTTCGGCGTGGAGGTCCAGGAGCGTCCGGAACTGGCGATGATCGCGGTGCAGGGCCCGAGCGCGCGCGACAAGCTGATCGGCCTGCTGCGCGAGGAAGACCGCGCGCGCATCGGCAAGCTCGGCAAGTTCGTCGCCGGGCAGGCCCGAACCGCCGACGGCATCGAGCTGTTCGTCGCCCGCACCGGCTACACCGGCGAGGACGGTTTCGAAGTGGTCGTGCCCGAAGACCGCGCGGTGGCGCTGTGGGATGCGCTGCTCGCCGCCGGGGTCAAGCCGGCCGGCCTCGGCGCGCGCGACACCCTGCGCCTGGAAGCCGGCATGAACCTCTACGGCCAGGACATGGACGACAGCGTGTCGCCGTACGAAGCCGCGCTGGCCTGGACCATCGCCCTCGACGAGGGCCGCGACTTCATCGGCCGCCAGCCGCTCGAACAGCTCAAGGCCAGCGGCGCCGCGCGCCAGATGATCGGCCTGGTCATGGACGAGAAGGGCGTGCTGCGCCACGGCCAGAAAGTGCTGACCGCGCACGGCGAGGGCGAGATCCTCTCGGGCACCTTCTCGCCGACGCTGAACAAGTCGATCGCCTTCGCGCGCGTGCCGGCCGGCGAGATTCCGTTCGGCGGCGCCGGCAACGTCCGCGTCGACATCCGAGGCAAGGAAGTGCCGGTGCGGGTGGTGAAGTTCCCGTTCGTGCGCGACGGTCAGGCCCAGGACGGCGTGCTCGTCTGACCGGCGCCACCGCCATGGTCCATGTCGACTACTACTTCAGCCTGATCTCGCCCTATGCCTACCTGGGCCACGCCGCCGTGCTCGAGGCGGCGCAGGCGGGCGGCGCGCGCCTGGTCTACAAGCCGGTGCGCTTCTTCGAGTTGTTCGCCGCCAACGGCGGCCTGCCGCTCGGCCAGCGCGCGCCGGCGCGGCAGCGTTATCGCCTGTACGAGTTGCAGCGCGCCCGCGAGCAGCGCGCCTTGCCCTTAAACCTGGCGCCGAAGTTCTTCCCGGTCGATTCCGGCTTGGCCGATCGTTGTGCGATCGCCCTGGTCGAGGCCGGCGCCGATCCGGCCGGCTACATGGACGCGGCGTTCCGGGCGATCTGGGCGCACGACCAGGATCTGGCCGACCGCGGCACGGTCGCGCGCCTGTTGCGCGATCGCGGTCACGATGCGGAGGCGATCATCGCCGCCGCCGACACCGCCGAGGTCGCCGCGCGCTACCACGATTACACCGCACAGGCGATCGCCGCCGACCTGCCGGGCCTGCCCGGCTACGTGCTGCACGGCGAACCGTTCTGGGGCCAGGACCGCGTCGAGGCGTTGCGCGAGGCGCTGCTCAGCGCTCGAGCGCCGTACCGGGTCGACGACGGCGGGCGGGCAGGTTGAACGCGCCCGCCGGCGTTCCGGCCGCCGTCCCTGTGGCATGTCGCTCCCGCATCGTTAAACTACCCGCCATTACCAGCCGCTCCCGTCACGTTCGAGGCCAGCCATGAGTGAAATCCCCGGCGATCTGAAGTTTATGAAGTCCCACGAGTGGGCCCGCGTCGAAGGCGACGGCAAAGTCACGGTCGGTATCTCCGACCATGCCCAAGGCCTGCTCGGCGACCTGGTCTACGTCGAACTGCCGAACATCGGCGACCGCGTCGAAGCCGGCACCGCCTCGGCGGTGGTCGAGTCGGTCAAGGCCGCCTCCGACGTCTATTCGCCGGTCTCCGGCACCGTGACCGCGGTCAACGCCGCGCTGGCGGACAAGCCGGAAACGATCAACGAAGACGCCTACGGCGAGGGTTGGATCTACACCGTAGAGATCGACGAGCCGGACCAGCTCAACGAACTGCTGGGTCCGGACGACTACGCCGAGCTGCTCGAAGAAGACGACCACTGATCCCGGCCGTTCCGACACCGTCGCCCTGAGGGCGGCGGCAGCGGGGAGCGCAGAACCGGACCGCGAACGCGGCCGCCGGTTCTCCGCTCCCCGTTTTCGTTTGGGCGGCGCGGCCGGGTTCGGGATGGGTTTCGCCGCGACGCGAGTGCGGCCGACGCGGGCAGCGGGGTGCATCGACCCCGACCGCGAGCGCGGCGACCGGCTCCGCTTCCCGGTTTCGTTCGGGCGGCGCGGCGGCGGAACGCGGGTTCGGGAGTCCGGTTGCACCGCGGCGGGCGAGTGCGGCCGACGCGGGAGCGGGGAATGCAGATCTGGATGCGAACGCGGCGGTCGGTGTCGCGTTTCTGTTTTTGTTTCGGGTGGGGGCGGGGGGAAAGCGCGGGTGCGATTCCGGTTTCGCCGCGGCACTCGGCGACTCGGCGACTCGGCCGACGAGCGGTCGACGCGCGGGCGGCAAGGCGAACGACGCGACGGCGAGTCGGCGACCGGCGATGCGCTCCGAGGCCGGAGGTGGTCGCGACGCGGTCGTACACGGCGAGGCGTCGTCGCCGGTCGGTCGGACGTACGGTCGCGACCGACGACGATGCTGCTCGCCCGGCACGACGACCCGAGCGCGACGCGTGGACTCGGTGTGAAGAGCGCGTCGTTCGCTCGCCGCCGATCTGGCGACGAAGCCACCCGCGCGCCGCTCGCGCCGCCTCGCCGCGTCGCGCCCGAGGCGAGCCAGACGCGACCGGTG